>NZ_JBEOOQ010000013.1:0-95780 GCF_040309305.1 Pseudoalteromonas sp. RB2-MNA-CIBAN-0110
AAGCGATATAACCTATGTTCAATCAGAGCAAGGTGTTCACTATCTATCGCTAGTAACTGATGCGTATAGTCGCAAAATTATGGGTTATGAACTCAGTGATGAAATGAAGGCGACAGATGTTGTTAAGGCATTAGATATGACAATCAATAATCGTCAGTATCAATGTAGTACGATTCATCATTCAGATAGAGGGTTGCAGTATTGCTCGCAGGTATATCAAGTAAAGCTTAATGAAAATGGCATTATTCCATCAATGACCGATGGCTATGACTGCTATCAAAATGCACTGGCGGAGCGTATTAACGGCATATTGAAGCAGGAGTTCTTACTCTATAAATGCCAAAATCTAAAAGAGCTACGTGAACTCGTCGAAGAATCAATATTAATATACAATGAAATGAGGCCGCATTTGAGTTTAGGAATGAAAACACCAAACCAAGTGCACAAAAAAAGCCAGGAGCAAAAGCTACTGGCCTTCAATTAAAACCGTCAACGTATTTTAGGACGGGACACTTTTATAAAAGAATTACCATTTCTTTTTAGGAGCAAACAGTATATCTAAGTCGTCTTGCTCTTCTTCTGTTTTCTTTTTAAGTGCGCTTGCATTAGAAGCTCGCAGTTCAACACTAATTGCTTCTAAGTAACCCTCAACTTCTAGCCGTTTTGTTGTTACGTATTCATCAGAGTAGGTGACTGCACTGAGTGTTGCCTGCGCTTTTTCAAAGTACTGTCTTGCAGAACCAACCATACTGGCTGAGCGGGCAGACAAGCCACGTTTTATTTGGCTTTCAATATTAATACGCAGCTGTAGTTTTTCGAGACGTTTATCTTCTAAAACAAAAACTTGGCTATCAATACGACCTTTGCTGTGTTCAGAGCGTAAAATTGAGCGTAATTTTTTAATGCCTTGAATTAGGCCTACAAGTTGTTTGTCATTACTCGGTAGCGTTAAAGCTTCATTGCTATTATCTTGAACTGGATTAGATAAGTGCGTTTTTGCTTCACTTAAGCGGCTTTTAAGTGCTTTAGATGTTTGCGAGTTAGTAACCATTGTATTTAAGGCTTCGTAAATACGGCGCTGTAATGTACGAATTAGATTTTCAGAAAGGGGGATGTTAGCACTATTCATTAGTGCCTCTTCTGTTTCTTCTATTATAGCTTTTTGTTTTGTAAGCTCTTTACGGCGTTCTGCCTCTTGTTTTTCTTTGTGTTGTTGTACAGCACTTACCCAAAGTGCAATCACAATCAATGCAACTATAAGCACTATTATAATAGAAACGATCATGGTGTAATTCTCGGATATATAACCTAATTATTTAATCTTACATTAAATATACGTTAACAGGGTAGCTTTGCGCCGATTAACTTAAAAAATATACCAAAAAATTGATAGGTTGAGCTCTTTATAAACTGCAGTAAGCCTAAGGGCTTATAAACTGCAGTAAGCCTAAGGGCTTATAAACTAAAGCTGAATAATCATCGCTACCTGAAGCATATTTATTATGCTAGCCTTGAGCTCTAATCAGATAATTGCACACCTAAAGACCTAAAGTGCTATTTTACGTAAATAATACTTGGTTTTAAGCGGTATTGCCTTTATAAATAATATGAATAATAACGTTAAAATTTGCAGCCATGAAATTACAACAACTCAGATACATTGTAGAAGTACAAAATCATAAATTAAATGTTTCAGCGACTGCTGAGAGTTTATTTACCTCGCAGCCAGGAATTTCTAAACAAGTACGCATGTTAGAAGATGAGTTGGGTGTGCAAATTTTTGGTCGTAGTGGTAAGCATTTAACGCATGTAACCGGTGCCGGCGAAGATATTATTAATATTTCTCGTGAAATACTCTCTAAAGTAGAAGGTATTAAAGCCGTTGCTAATGAGCATACGCTACCTGATCAAGGTAAGTTAAATATTGCTACAACACATACCCAAGCGCGTTATGCTTTGCCTAACGTAATTCAAGGGTTTATGAAAAAATACCCTGCGGTATCGCTTCATATGCACCAAGGTACTCCACAGCAAATATCGGATGCTGCAGCACGCGGTGATGCCGATTTTGCTATTGCAACAGAAGCACTGCATTTGTATTCAGATTTAGTTATGCTGCCTTGCTACCATTGGAATCGCAGTATTGTTGTCGCTAAAGACCATCCGTTGGCTAAAAAGGCAAATAGTTTAACCGTTGCTGATATTGCTCAATATCCACTCATTACATATGTATTTGGTTTTACGGGCCGCTCAGAGTTAGATAAAGCGTTTAGCGCACACGGGCTTGAACCACACATTGTATTTACCGCAACCGATGCTGATGTTATAAAAACATACGTACGACTGGGTTTAGGAGTTGGTGTTGTTGCTTCAATGGCGATAGATCAAGTAAGCGATACCGATTTAGTGTGTATTGATGCAAGCCACTTATTTGAAGCTAGTACGACCAAGATTGGTTTTAGAAAGGGCAGCTTTTTACGTACTTATATGTATGATTTTATCGAACGTTTTGCACCGCACTTAACTAAAGAGCGAGTAGAGCGAGCAAGCTTATTACGTAACCAAGATGACGTAGATAAGTTATTTGCAGATATAGAGTTACCCGTTAAATAATGTCACTACATTAAACGAATAATAAAAAAGCCGCCTATTTTAAAAATAGGCGGCTTTTTCTTTTTATAGCGAGCTGATTAACATTCGATAATATTAACAGCCAATCCACCGCGAGCGGTTTCTTTATATTTAGTTTTCATATCGTTACCAGTTTCAAGCATGGTTTTAATCACTTTATCAAGCGATACCTTTTGCTCGCCACTGCCACGTATAGCTAAACGTGAAGCGTTAATTGCTTTAATAGCGCCCATTGCATTACGTTCAATACACGGTACTTGTACTAAGCCACCAACAGGGTCGCACGTTAGGCCTAAATTATGTTCCATACCAATTTCTGCTGCGTTTTCTACTTGCACAACATTGCCACCAACAATTTCTGTTAATGCGCCTGCAGCCATAGAGCACGCAACGCCCACTTCACCTTGGCAACCTACTTCGGCACCCGATATAGAGGCATTCTTTTTATATAAAATACCAATAGCAGCAGCGGTTAATAAATAACGCGTGGCTATATCGCGGTCTACTTCTTTCACAAATGTGTGATAGTACATAAGCACAGCCGGTAAAATACCCGCAGCACCATTAGTTGGTGCGGTAACTACACGGCCACCTGCCGCATTTTCTTCGTTTACGGCAAGGGCAAATAAATCAACCCAGTCCATTGCTCGAAGCGGGTCGTTACTGACCTCTATATTTAGTTTTAAGTATAAGCTGGGCGCACGGCGTTTTACTTTTAAGCCGCCAGGTAAAATACCTTCGGTGCGCATACCACGGTCAATACAAGCCATCATTACTTTCCAAATATGGAACAATGTGTCTTTTACTTCGTCTTCAGTGCGCAGTGTTTTTTCGTTTTTCATCATCAAGGTAGAAACACTAAACCCAGACTCTTTACACATCTCTAGTAGTTCTTTTGCGCTGCCAAATGGGAAAGGGGCTGGATTTTCTTCTCTAATATCGAGGGCCGCCTGTTTTTCGTTTTCAAACTCTTCGTCGGTAACAATGAAGCCACCGCCAATAGAGTAATATACTTTGCTGTAAATTTTTTCGCCGTTGTTTGAGGCGATAATTTCCATTGCATTAGAATGCTTAGGCAGTGTTTTACGACGATGAAAAACAATAGCACCTTGTTTTGGAAACTTAGCTTTGTGTGTTTTGTTTAAATAAATAACCTGATCTTTTTCAATGGTTGCTAAAATGTCGTCGACTAAATCGGCGTCAATTGTTTCAGGATCGTAACCGGCTAAACCAAGAATTACGGCTTTACCCGAGCCATGGCCAACACCTGTTTGACCAAGAGAGCCATAAAGCTCTACTTTAATATCGGTCACATTTGCTAATAATTGTTGTTCTTGTAGGTCATTAACAAATAAGCGTGATGCGCGCATTGGGCCAACGGTGTGTGATGACGAAGGGCCAATACCAATACTAAACATATCAAATGCACTGATCATAATGTGTGTGTCTCTACTTTGTTTTATCAGCACGAAGCTGCTCTTTGAACGGTCGAGCATGATAACGTGGAATTGTGATTGTGTAACTACTAATAACGAAGATTTAAACTGGTAAGGCGAGTTGTTTTGTAAAGTTTTTTATAATGCTTGCAGTCGCACCCCATAGTAAACCATGCGGCGTTTTAAAACCTTGCAAAATAACCGTTTTCCCAAATCGTTGAAAAGGTAAGGGTTGCCAGTTAGCTTCGTTATTTAACTCAGTGACAGAGAGCAAAAAGCTCGCTTGTACTTCATTATAGTCATTTTCCCAGGTGGTGTTTTTTTTGAGTAAACCCACATAGGGGCTAATACTAAAACCCGTTAAGGTTGAATACTCAGGTAAGTGACCTAATACATTAACGTTGCTTTGGGCAATATTTAGCTCTTCTTTTAGTTCGCGAAGTGCTGTGGTGCGAAGGGTAATGTCGCTTACTTCAAACTTGCCTCCGGGCAAACAAATCTCCCCAGGGTGATGGTGTAAATAAGTAGGGCGTTTACACAGTAAAATATGTGCATGGTTATCTATATCAATAATTGGCAGCATAACAGCGCTAGCGCGTTTTTTACGTGTGTCTTTTAACTGATTTGGCGCAGCTGTAGGGCTTAACAGAAACCGCGCCATAATGTGTTCACTATTCAAAACGACCTACTGTTTTAATAAAGGGAGGATTTTATTTACTTTATCGTAAGTTTCTTGATATTCCAATTCGACTTTAGAATCAGCGACTATTCCGCCACCTGCCCAGCAGTAAATTTGCGCTTTGTGGCACACCAAGGTGCGAATAGTGATACTCGTATCCATATTTCCACATGCACTTAAATAACCAATCGAACCACAATAAATGCTGCGGCGATGTGGTTCTAGTTCTTCAATTATTTCCATCGCTCTAATTTTGGGCGCACCGGTGATTGAGCCACCCGGAAAAGCCGCTTTTAGCTGATCGACCGCTGTTTTACCTTCATCAAGTTCTGAGGTTACCGTGCTTACTAAATGATGCACTGCCGGAAAGCTTTCAATAGCAAAAAGGGAAGGGACGTGAACGCTGCCTGGTTTTGCTACTTTGCCTAAGTCGTTACGTAGTAAATCAACAATCATTACATTTTCAGCGCGATCTTTAGCTGATGCTGCGAGTATTTTCGCTTGGCGTTGATCCTCTAGTGCATCTGCTTTTCGCGGCAGTGTGCCTTTAATTGGCTTGGTTTCTACAACGTTATTGTTTACAGATATAAAGCGCTCAGGAGAAATTGATAAAATAGCCCCTTGAGGGTGATTTATAAAGCTTGAAAACGGCGCTTTATTTGCCTCACGCAGTTTAATATAAGCTGCCCAAGGGGAGCCTTCAAACTGAGCGTTAAAGCGCTGCGCTAAATTAATTTGGTAACAATCGCCACTTTTTAAATACTCCTCAATTTGGGCAAACTTTGCAGCGTATTCCGTTTCGCTCATATTTGATTGCCAGTCGCTGTTTAGGGCAAAGGACTGCGTATTAACTTGGGAGTTAGGGTGTGTATTTAAGTATTGCTGATAAAGCGCTAATCGATCGGTGTTTGGCTGCGATACATAAAACCAGCTTTGTTGCTGCTTGTCGTAAATAAGGGCATCTAAGTAAAGGCCAATAGCCATTTGGGGAAGATTAATGTCTTCAATAGCACGAGTGGGGATGTTTTCAATTGTACGGCCTAGGTCGTAGCCAAAGTAGCCAAGCCAGCCGCCGTTAAAGGGTAAATCGTAACCGGCTTTTGTTTTATCAAGATGCGAAAGCTCATTATTCATAATTTCAAAGCAGTTATCACTACTTTCTATATTATTTAAAAAGCTTTTATTATTTTTTACTTCAAGGGTACTTTGCGGCTCAATGGCAATAATATCAAAACGGCTGTTTATATGATTACTATTTGCAGAATCTAATAGAATTGCATAAGGCAAATGTGAAAAATGCGCAAAAACGTCAATGCAGTTTTGTGTTATGCCTAATTTAATACAATTTTTTTTATTGTTTAGCATTTACTGCCCCTTTAAGAACTGGCTCGAAACGGGCTGGGAGGGTATCATAAGTCAAATTTTTTGGCAGCACTAAGCTGTAAAAAACAGTGCAAACCACCGTCACCGGTTTGATTTAGATTACGCGACAACGCGTAACGGTAACTTAAGGAACCACTATGAGTACAATTTGTCAGCAAGACTTTATTGATAGCATTGAAGATGCATTGCAATATATTTCGTTCTATCACCCACTTGATTTTGTTCAAGCTCTCGAAAAAGCTTACAACAAAGAACAAAGTAAAGCGGCTAAAGACGCCATTGCACAAATTTTAATTAACTCACGCATGTCGGCTGAAGGCAAACGTCCACTTTGCCAAGATACCGGTATTATTACCTGTTTTGTTAAAGTAGGTATGGATGTTAAGTGGGATAAAACAGATTTAACCGTTCAACAAATGGTTGATGAAGGTACTCGTCGTGCATATTTGAATCCAGATAACCCTTTACGTGCATCTATTGTTGCAGACCCTGCTGGCACGCGTAAAAACACGAAAGATAATACGCCTTCGGTTGTGCATATTGATTTAGTAGCGGGCGGTAAAGTAGAAGTAATGGTTGCGGCTAAAGGCGGCGGCTCTGAAAACAAAAGTAAAATGGTTATGTTAAACCCGTCAGATGATGTTGCTGAATGGGTAGAAAAAACACTACCAACAATGGGTGCTGGTTGGTGTCCGCCAGGCATGCTAGGTATAGGTATTGGTGGTACGGCTGAGAAAGCGGCAGTAATGGCTAAAGAGTCGTTAATGGACCCAGTTGACATCCATGAACTAATGGAACGCGGCGCAGAAACGACTGAAGAAAAGCTACGTTTAGAAATTTTTGACCGTGCTAATAAATTAGGTATTGGCGCACAAGGCTTAGGCGGTTTAACAACGGTTGTTGATGTTAAAATTAAAACAGCACCAACGCATGCAGCTTCAAAACCTGTAGTAATGATCCCTAACTGTGCGGCAACTCGCCATGTACATTTTACACTTGACGGTTCTGGCTCTGCTAATTTAAAAGCACCTAAGCTAGAAGATTGGCCACAAGTAACATTTGAAGTGGGCGAAGGCACACGTCGTGTTGACTTAAATACACTGACTAAAAAAGATGTTCAAGAATGGAAAATGGGTGAAACTGTTTTACTTTCGGGCACTATTTTAACAGGTCGTGATGCAGCGCATAAACGTCTGCAAGATATGATCAATTCAGGTGAAGGTTTACCAAAAGGCGTAGACTTTGATAATAAATTTATTTATTACGTAGGCCCTGTGGATGCGGTACGTGATGAAGCAGTAGGTCCTGCAGGCCCTACAACTGCAACTCGTATGGATAAATTTACCGATATGATGCTAGAAAAAACAGGCATTGTAGGCATGATTGGTAAAGCTGAACGTGGACCTGCAACTGTTGAGTCTATTAAAGAGCATAAATCTGTTTATTTAATGGCTGTAGGCGGCGCAGCTTACTTAGTATCTAAAGCGATTAAAAAAGCACGCGTAGTTGCTTTTGAAGATTTAGGTATGGAAGCTATTTACGAATTTGAAGTAGAAGATATGCCAGTGACCGTTGCAGTAGACAGTGAAGGTGCTAATGCGCACACACAAGGCCCTGCAATCTGGAAAGCTAAAATTGAAGAGCTTGATAGCAAGCTAAAATAACGTACGTTTTGTATTTTTAAAAAGCGAGCCTAGTGCTCGCTTTTTTGTTTTTTAAATAGAGTCATTACCAAGTTTACAGCTCTGACCAGTTTGCGAAAAAGCTCACTTTTTACTGGAAACCTATAGGCAGCAGTACGTGGCGGGCAAGCAGCACTTGTATATTAAACTTTACACGCAATAGTTGTGTTACGTTCACGTAAACGTAAATTGGTGTGGTTGTTCTATTTATAGTTTTTAAAACTTATAAATGACGATTTTGTGAATTTTTTATCTATACAATAGTTTTAATCCGGTTATTTAATTTAAGCTTGATGTTTTCATTGGTTTTATCTTCTGCGAGTATAGCGAACTCGAATATGAAGTGATAAAGTCTCGGCAATTTCCAGCGCGCATACCCTCTCACGGGTTAACTATTTCGGAGTATTTTAAGTGGCTGTGTTTAATCGAGTTGAATTTGATAACCATGAACAAGTGGTTTTTTGTTCTGATGAAGAGTCGGGTTTAAAAGCAATTATTGCTGTACATAATACTAACCTAGGTCCTGCAGTTGGTGGATGTAGAATGTGGGATTATGCGAACGACGAAGATGCTGTTTACGACGTGCTACGTTTATCAAAGGGCATGACTTACAAAAATGCAGTTGCGCGCTTACCATTTGGTGGTGGTAAATCTGTAATTATAGGTAACGCGAAAGAAATTAAATCTGAGCAATTATTCCGTGCATTTGGCCGCCAGTTAGAGCGATTAAATGGCAGCTATTACTCAGCAGAAGATGTAAACATCACATGTGCTGATGTAGCTATTATGAATAAAGAAACTAATTACGTACTGGGTCTTGAAGGTAAAAGTGGTAACCCATCGCCATTTACAGCATACGGTACGTTTTTAGGAATTAAAGCAGCGCTACAGCATCAACGTGGTCATCAAGATTTTGCAGGTGTGAAAGTGGCTGTTCAAGGTTTAGGTGCTGTTGCTTATGGTTTATGTAAGCATTTAGCCGATGCGGGCGCTGAGTTGTTTGTAACTGATATTAACCAAGTTGCAATTGATCGCGTAGTTAATGATTTTGGTGCGACTGCGGTTGGCATTGATGAAATTTACGACTTAGATGTTGATGTTTATGCACCTTGTGCATTAGGCGCAACTATTAACGATTTAACGATACCGCGTTTAAAAGCGACTATTATTGCAGGCTGTGCTAATAATCAGTTAGCAGAGTCTCGCCACGGTGAAGTTATTCGTGAAAAAGGCATTTTATATGCACCAGATTACGTAATTAACGCTGGTGGTATTATTAATGTTTATTACGAAACAGCGCCAGAAGGTTACAGTGCAGCAGCGTCTAATAAACATGTTGAAGGTATTTTTAATACGTTAACGGAAATCTTTGCCCGTAGCCAAAAAGAGCAAAAATCAACGCATTTAATTGCTGACGAATTAGCGCAAGAGATCATTAAAAACGGTCTGTGATCTAAGTTCTAATTTATATAAGGGTGTGCAATTGCACACCTTTTGTTTATCTGTAAGTTAAGGGGTGTTGATCTTTGCGGATTTAACCTTGAAAGATCAACAGACCCTGATGCAATTGTTACTGAACAGCGGTACACTTTATTTTTAATTTTGTGCGGCAAATTATGACTCCTTCAACTTCTCTCATGCAGCCTATCGATTTAGATAATTGGCCTAGAAAGCAACACTTTGAATTATTTAAACACTTTTCTCAGCCTTATTTTAATGTGTGTGTGCGTTTAGATGCTCAAGCACTTTACGACTATTGCAAAACCAATCAATTTTCTTTTTTTCAAGCGTATGTATATTGCACCTTAAAAGCGTGCCATGAGTACGATTCAATAATGCTACGTATAATAGATAATCAACCATGGTTACTTAATAGTGTTCGCGCAAGTGTGGTTGAGTTGTCTGAAAACGATACGTTTGTTTTTAGTTACTTTAACAGCACAGGCGAGTTTAAAGAGTTTGCAAATCATGCAAGTGACGTAAGCAAAAAAGCGAAATTACAGCCGTTATTTTCTGATGCATTTGCCCAAACAGAAGGGCAGGCAGATTTAATTCATATATCTGTTTTGCCGTGGCTGAATTTTAGTGCGTTTTCGCATGCATTTAGTGAAGGGCAGAGTTTAGGCATTCCTAAATTTGTATTTGGTCAGTTTGATAAACACACAGGCACAATGCCTTTAGCTATCGATGTACACCATTCATTAATGGATGGTTTGCACGTAGCGAAATTTATAAACACATTGCAGGGTACATTTGACACCTTTTGCAAAGGTTAACTTTAAACACATCAGTAACGGCAGTGCAAAGCAGTAAACAATTTATAAGTAATCTATAAGTAATCTATAAGTAATCTATAAGTAATCTATAAGCAATGCGATGTGAATTACTTTATATTCAAATACATAACCTTGTATGCTTGAAAAGCACGTGTGCTGGACATATTTATATACCATACCTTAGCTCAGGAAATCCCCATGATAAATGGACTGTTAATTGTTGTTTTAATTCTTTTTGTGGTGATTTTCTGGCGTTGGCCATCAATTCAAAACCGATTATGGCGCAGTAAATATAAAGACTTTGCTTTAAATTCGCAGCAAAAAGATATTTTACTGCGTTGCATGCCCATCTATAAAAAAATGACCGACGCCGACAGAGAAAAATTAGAGCGACATATTACGTGGTTTTTAAACGAAAAACGCTTTGTCGGTTGTGATGGCTTAAGGCTAACGTCTGCAATGAAGTTAATTGTTGCCGCCGATGCGTGTGTATTAGTACTTAATAAACCGTGGCCGTTATATAGAAATGTAAAAGAAATTTTATTATATCCAAGTGCTTATTATGCTCCGCAATCAACTCGCGATAGTGCAGGACTTGTGAGTTACCATAATACGGTAAGACTAGGCGAGTCATGGCCTGGCGGCACGCTCGTTTTAAGCTGGCATGATGTACTTGAGGGTAATCGTTTACCAAGCGATGGACATAACTTGGTATTTCATGAGTTTGCGCATCAACTCGATCAAGAAACAGGTAAAACAACGGGCACACCCATTTTAAAGAGCTCAGCAGATTACAAAGAGTGGGGCAGAGTATTTAGTCGCGCTTTCACCCAGTTAAAAAGCCATGTTGCCTATAGCATGCCGCATGTTATTCACAGCTATGGTGCGACTAACGAAGCTGAGTTTTTTGCTGTACTCACCGAAACCTTCCTCGAAAAACCCGCAGAGCTTCGCCGATACGATCCTGAAATTTATAGTATGCTAGTTAATTACTATCAATTTGACCCTATTGTTTGGCATTAAACCTACATAAACCGCGCTTTATCATATAACGCTGGCAAGTTGCGTTTGTTTTTGTTGCAATCATGTGAAATAGTTTTTACTGCAACAATAACAAGCGAGAAACGCATGAAAAAAATGCTTCATACAGTATTGGCGCTGTCGGTGTCATTAGCGATAGGGCAGGTAAATGCCGCTGAAAAAGACGAACAAAAATGGCAAGTAGATTCACCTAAGGGGCAATTTGTTGACGCTGCAATTAGCGTTGATCAGGGCACATGGATGAATATAGATATTAGCCCTGATGGTAAAACCGTGGTGTTTGACTTACTTGGCGATATTTACACTATGCCAATGAGTGGTGGTACAGCTACAAAGCTCACCTCTGATATTGCATGGCAAATGCAACCACGCTTTAGTCCTAACGGCAAAAGTATTGCGTTTACCTCTGATCAAGGTGGTGGCGATAACATTTGGATAATGGACTTAAATGGTGAAAATCAACACGCTGTTACCGATGAAACCTTTAGATTACTAAATAGTCCTGCATGGAGTCCTGATGGCGACTACTTAGTTGCGCGTAAACACTTTACAGCTAGCCGCTCATTGGGAGCAGGTGAAGTGTGGTTGTATCACAAAGCGGGTGGCAAGGGCGTACAGCTTACAAAACGCGAGAACGATCAAAAAGATTTAGGTGAGCCAATGTTTTCACCTGATGGTCGTTATGTATACTTTTCGCATGATGCAACACCCGGTAAAACCTTTCATTATTCAAAAGATTCTGTAGCGGGCATTTATAAAATTAAGCGCTACGACCGCGAAACGGGTGAAATTGAAACCATAATCGATACGATGGGCGGTGCTATTAGGCCTACACCATCACCAGATGGTAAAAAGCTTGCTTATATAAAGCGTGATGACTTTCAAACTAGCTTGTATTTATATGACTTAACTAGCGGTGAGCACACTAAGCTTTACGATAAGCTTGAGCGAGATATGCAAGAAACATGGGCTATTCATGGTGTATACCCAACCATTGCATGGACCCCCGATAATGAAGAACTGGTATTTTGGGCTGGTGGTACAATTCACAAGCTAGATGTTGCAGACAAATCCGTTAAAACCATTCCTTTTAAAGTGCAAACTACTAAAAAAATTCAAAAAGCGGTGCGCTTTACACAAAACTTAGATACTGATGAGTTTGATGTAAAAATGCTGCGTAATGTGCAAGTAAGCCCCGATGGCGAAACGGCAATTTTTGAAGCGCTTGGGCATATTTATAAACGCGATTTAGAGTCGGGTAAAATTAAGCGTTTAACAAAGCAAACTGATCATTACGAATTATTTCCGCAGTACTCTCGCGATGGTAAAAAAATAGTTTACACCACATGGGATGACAACAAACAAGGGTCTGTAAGGGTTGTGTCTGCGCGCAGTGGTCGTGGCGATACAATAACTAAAGAGCCTGGCAAGTACGTAGAGCCTACGTTTAGTCCAGATGGGAAAACGGTTGTTTATCGAAAAGCCACGGGGGGCAGTATTTTAAACCCTAAGTGGTCACTTAATCCGGGGGTTTATAGCGTAAGCGCAAAAGGCGGTAAAAGTGAGCTTATTTCAAAAAGTGGTTATCAACCACAATTTGGAGATGCAAACGATCGCGTTTTTATAATGAGTCCTTGGCCAAAACCAACGCTTAGTGTAGTTGAGCTTGAAAGTAAAAAAGTTCGCAAACTATACGAGTCAGAGCATGCGACTGAATTTAGAGTATCACCAGATGGGCAATATCTGGCTTTTGCTGAGCGATTTAAAGTATTTGTAACGCCGTTTGTTCAAAGTGGTAAAACAATTAATATTGGGCCTAAAGACAGTCAATTTCCAATAGAGCAGTTATCGGTACGTGCTGGTGAAAACATTAGCTGGAGTGCTAAGAGCAACAAACTTTACTGGACATTAGGGCCTGAGCTTTATCATGCAAGCCTTGAAGGGATGTTTGCCATTAACAAAGCTGAAGATGCCGACTTTAAAGTGAAAAGTGGCGATAATATCGGTTTCAGTAAAAAAATGGCAGAGCCTAAAGGCATGATTGCGCTCACTGGTGCAAAAATTATAACTATGGATGGCGAAAAGGTTATTGAAAATGGTGTAATCATTACTGATGGCAAGCATATTAAAGCAATTGGTAAAGCCAGCGAGATAAGCATCCCTAAAGGTGCTGAGGTTATTGATGTAACAGGTAAAACAATTATGCCTGGTATTGTTGATGCTCATGCACATGGCTCGCAAGCAAGTGACGAAATTATACCTGAGCAAAACTGGAAAAACTTTGCAGGTTTAGCGTTGGGTGTAACTACAATTCACGATCCATCAAACGATACCTCAGAAATATTTACCGCAAGCGAAATGCAAAAGGCAGGCATGATTGTTGGCCCGCGTATTTTCTCAACGGGTACTATTTTATATGGCGCAAATATGCCAGGTTATACGTCGCATATTGACTCGTTAGACGATGCTAAATTTCATTTAGAGCGCCTTAAAAAAGTAGGGGCGTTTAGTGTTAAATCGTATAACCAGCCACGCCGAGAGCAGCGCCAACAAGTTATTGAAGCAGGCCGGATGCTTGAAATGATGGTAGTACCAGAAGGCGGCTCATTATTACAACATAACTTAAGTATGATTGTAGATGGACACACAGGTATTGAGCATTCAATCCCTGTAGAGCACATATACGACGATATAAAGCAGTTATGGTCGCAAAGTGATGTTGGGTATACACCAACACTTGTAGTGGCTTATGGTGGCATTTGGGGTGAGAACTACTGGTACGATAAAACTGATGTATGGAATCATCCGCGTTTAAGTAAATTTGTGCCAAAAAATCAATTATTACCACGCTCTATGCGCCGCATTAAAGCGCCCGATCATCACTATAATCACTTTAATAACGCACGCGTTGCTGCTGAGCTGCAAGACCTAGGTGTATTAGTTAACTTAGGTGCTCACGGTCAGCGTGAAGGCTTAGGTGCACACTGGGAAATGTGGATGTTTGCACAAGGCGGAATGACACCGCTTGAGGCTATACGTGCTTCAACACTCGATCCGGCTAAGTATTTAGGTCTTGATAAAAACGTAGGATCACTTGAAGTTGGCAAGCTTGCTGATTTAATGGTTATTGATGGCGATCCACTTAAAAACATTCGAGATTCGGATAAAGTAGATTACACCATGATCAATGGTCGCTTATTCAATGCCGAAACAATGAATGAAGTAGGTAAAAAAGAGCGCGAACCACTTTACTTCGAAAAGTTATAATTTATTTTGATCTTTTGAAAGCGGCTACATAGCCGCTTTTTTTAGTCTTACTCAACTTATTAAGGCTCTATTTTTTTGATTAAATGGTGCAATTAAGGTTGGAAGACGATAATTAATATAATTTTTAGATATTTTTTAGCAAATAACGCACATAAAAAAACCGCTTAACGCGGTTTCTTTTAAAAATCATAAATGTTGATTAAACAACACCGCGCGGTAAGCGACAGTCATGATCTTTACGAGCTAAAATTACAATCCAAAGTTCTTCCGCTGTGTAACCTTCTTCGTTTTCGGTAACAACAGTGAATGGCGCTTTTTTCTGTGCTTTAACAGGCGCAGCTGCTTTTGGTTTTTTCGTTTTAGTTGTTTTACCAGAGTTTAACTTTTTAGTAAGCTCTGCTACGTCAGCTAGGCGTAAATTTTTACCGCCATCAATGCTGTACCAACCAGGTTTAGTTGTGATTTCAGGTTTTTTACCATTGGCAGTTTCGTACGCTGCTTCAAAGGCAGATAACACTTCTGTTTTGTCTAGTTTGCTCATCAGAGACCCTATACGTTGTGAACACAGATAAAGAAGAGGTATTTATACCTATTTTAAAACAGTTTTTCAATTTTTTGCGATTTTCCTTCCATTTTAGGGCTATAAACGCCAAAATTTGCACAAAATTCAGTGCTAAGTAAGGTAAGTTATATGCAACGTAGAGAATTTAACCAACTCCTAAATGACATTTTAAAACCTCAATTAATTAAAGATTTTTGCCCAAATGGCTTACAAGTTGAAGGTAAAAACGAAATTAAAAAAATTGTGACGGGTGTAACCGCAAGTCAAGCATTAATAGATGCTGCCATTGAGCAACAAGCAGATGCTATTTTAGTTCATCATGGATTTTTTTGGAAAGGGGAATCCCAACCAATAACGGGAATGAAAAAGCGTCGTATAGGTGCGTTATTAGCACACGATATTAATTTATTTGGCTATCACTTACCACTCGATATTCATCCAGCAGTTGGCAATAACGCGCAACTTGCAAAGTTATTGGATATTGAAATTGAAACAGGGCTAGAGCCAACTTCAAATAGCGTAGCAATGAAAGGGCGTTTAAAAACACCATTAAGTGGTGAAGATTTTGCAGATAAAATTGCAAAAGTGCTAAATCGAACCCCACTCACAAGTTTAGTACGTTCAACAAAAATTGAAACCATTGCACTGTGCACCGGTGGTGGGCAAGGGTATATTGATTTAGCTGCAGAGCAAGGCATTGATGCTTATTTAACGGGTGAGGCATCGGAGCAAACAATTCATAGTTCTCGTGAGCAAAACATTGATTTTTTTGCCGCAGGGCATCATGCAACAGAGCGCTATGGTGTAAAAGCTCTGGGTGAGTTACTTGCTCAAGAGCATGGTTTTGATGTGACATTTATAGACATAGATAACCCAGTTTAACTAGGCTATCTATTAGTTAACCTGAACTCTACTTGAGATAGATTTATTATCTAAAGTTCAGGTTAGTTAGACGAAATGAGCTACAGTGCCTCTGGATCTATCCAGCGGCGCAAACTTATCCATGTGTTTCCTACTACTTCGTGACTGTATTGCGTAACCACAAGTAAGGCATGAGCATTGGGAATAAACTGTTTGCTCCATGGAAGTGCAGCAAAATTATGATAATCAGTGGCTGCGGTTATGACTTCAATACCTTGAGCATTAAATAAGTCTTTTGCGCGTGGCATGTGCAGTACAGATGTTACTAGTGCAACTTTAAAGTCGACTAATTTTGATGCCAGTAACTTAGCTTCTTCACCTGTATCCATTGCTTTTGGGTTTTGGGATATACGACTCTTATTAACGCCTAAACTAATTGCCGTTTGATACATAAGCCCGCTATTAGTGATATTTTGATAACCCCCGCCTGACACTATAAGCTCTGCATTAGGGTAGTGCTTTGCTAGCTTTACACCTTCTACTAAGCGCGTTAGTGCACAATTACCTAATTGATTATTAGCACTGAGTGCAGGGTTTGGGTTTATATCGCAACCTAGTACAACTATTTTGTCTATTTTTGGATGCTTTAGGGTATTAAATGCAAGCGACGCAGGTTCATTATTTTGGATAATTAAATTGGCGATAAAGGGTGTGCTCAATGCAAGTAATACAATTAAGCTTAAAGTAGATAAGAAGAGAGCTGATTTGCGGCCTTTAAATGCGAGTAGGAGCATCAGGCACGCAAATAAACCAAATAGAGGCAGTGGCATAAGTAAGCCACCAATCATTTTTTTAATAACAAACATAAGAGTTAAACGCTGTAGAGTTAATTACAGCGATATTACTCATTATATTGATGATTATCGACCGTTATTTAGCTTACACGTATTTAAAAAGTGACGATAAACAGGGTTATCTTTCATGTCTTTTTTCATCGCTAAATACATAGGACGAGTAAGGCCAAGAGCGCCCAAAGGAATTGATTTAATTAAGCCTTGGCTTTCATAAGGTGTAACTAGCCAATCAGGTAAAGCGGCAACGCCCATGCCGGCACTTACTAGTTGAAAAATAAGTAATCCTTGGTCAACCGTTTTTAACGTACCGTCAAAACGTGCATTTTGAATGAAATGCTTAAATATATCTTGGCGTTCACGCGGGATAGGGTATGAAATAATAGTTTCGTTTTTTAAATCAAGCGCTGTTACATACGCTTTTTTAGCAAGTTCATGATCCGGTGCCACAATAAGCTTCAATTTAAAATCAAATAAGTGCGCGTATTCTAATGTGTCGGGTTCACGTATGTCAGATGTTAAAACTAAATCGAGCTCATCGCTTAGTAAGTCAGGAATAGCGTCGTAACTAAAGCCGCGCTCGTAATCAATTTTTATATCAGGCCAAAAGTTATTAAATTCTTTAATAGTAGGCAATAACCAATGAAAACATGCATGGCATTCCACACTTAAACGCAGTTGAGAAATAGGCTGATTTAAGCTTTCTTTCAAACGGCATTTAGTCGCTTCCATTTTTGGTAATATTTCGTGAGCTAACTCAAGTAATAGCATTCCCTGAGGGGTAAAGCGGACTGGTTGAGTTTTACGCTCAAATAATTGGCAATCTAATTTATTCTCTAAATCTTTGATTTGATGAGATAAAGCAGACTGTGTCAAAAATAACTCTCGTGCTGTATTAACCAAAGATCCTGTTTCTTTTAGGGTTGCTATGGTTTTTAAATGTTTAATACCAATCATCTTTAAAAATTCTCATGGGAAAAGTGAGTTCAGCTCAGATTAACCACATACTACGCCTATACAAAAAACGTTTCAACGTCTAGATGGCTAAAAGTTTGCGATTTATTGTGGTTTATTACAGTTTGTTGCTATGAATCGCGAAAATATTAGAATTAGTAACGATAAAAGTCATTCAAAAACTGGTTTGATGAGTTTTAGATGAGTTTGCTTCATGTTGTATTTTAAGTATATCGATTGCGGTGTGCTTCACCTCAGTGTGAATTTTGACTATATAAATAACTGTGTGGGGTGGGGAATGGTTACTTTAGGTTGTGGTTTAAAAACTAAAGTCATTTTGCTTTTTAGCTTTAGTTTAGGTTAATGGATGAGTATATACGTAATACTTAAGCCAGCGACCTACTCGCTGGCTCTTTTTATAAGGGCTTATTAATAAGTAATATGGCTTCTTTGGCTGTGACCGGTTTTGACTTTAAAAAACCTTGGCCATAGTCGCACGCGGTGGATTGTAAAATGGCTAATTGTTCAAGTGTTTCTATCCCTTCAGCAACAACCTCAAGTTTTAATGATTGCGCAAGTGATAAAATGGCTTCAACAAGTGGGTTGGTGGAATCTTGTAGGTGGTCAATAAAACTTTTATCTATTTTTAAAATATGAATAGGCAGTTGGTGCAAGTAGCCCAGTGCTGAATAACCCGTTCCAAAATCGTCAAGGCACAATTTTACTTTTAAAGGTGAAAGACCTTCTATTATTTGAGTGGCGAGTTCTAGATTTTCTATTAAGCCTGATTCGGTAATTTCTAAACATAAAGAACCCAGAGGTAATTGGTATTTATTATAAATAGAATGTATTTGCGCTACAAAATCGAGGCTTGCAAAATGTCGTGACGATACATTAACCGTTACTTTCAAAAAGCGATGACCTTGCTGGTGCCAATTAGAAATCTGCTGAGCGGCTAAATCAAGTAAATGTAAATCAAGATTTATAATTTGCCCTGTAGTTTCAGCTATCGGTATAAAGTCATTAGGTGGTACAAATCCTTTTTTTGGATGATGCCAGCGCACAAGTGCTTCAAATCCGACAACTTCACTTGTGGTAATTGTAAAAATTGGCTGAAAATAGAGTTCAAATTCGTTGTGTTCTATACCGTGTTGCAAGTCGTTTTCGATATCGGCATGGGTTTTAAGTTTTTTACGCATCGTGTTATTAAAAAACTTAACTTGTCCACGCCCGGTGGATTTTGCTTCATACATAGCAGCATCAGCTTGTTGCAGTAATATATAAGCTTTATCGTTTATGTTGTCGGTATAGGCAATACCAATACTAGTAGAAGCTTGAAGTAAGTGGCTATCTACATTTAGAGGTTTTGATAATGCGCTTTTAATTCTGTTTAAAGCTTCATTAACTTGGTTTTTATGTGTGATATTTTCCATAAATATAGCAAATTCATCACCGCCTAAACGAGCAAATGTATCCGTGCTTCGTACTGTACTTTTAATTAAGTCGCATATTTTTATAAGAAAATGGTCTCCGACTTCATGCCCTAGCGAATCATTTATACTTTTAAAACGATCAAAATCTAGATACAGCAGGGCATGGCTAGTACTTTTTTTAGCGCGCGTTAAACGTAAAATAGCATGCTTTATTCTCTCAATGAGTAATGAGCGGTTAGCAAGGCCGGTAAGCTCGTCATGCAATGCTTTATGCTCGAGCTCTTGTCGGGCTAGTTGTCTATCAATTGCCATACTTATTTGACGACTTACGTAAGTTAGAAGAGCGCTGTCGTGTTCGTTGTATTGCAGTGTTTTATCGTAGCTTTGTACAACAATAACACCGCTTATACGATCACTTGTTTTAAATGGAACACCCAACCAAGACTCTGATTGTCTACCTACCATTTTAAAATCACCGTTATCAATATGACTTTGAAAGGCATCTTTATTGAGTAATAAGGTTTGCTCTGTTTGCAGTAGGTAATATGAAGCAGTGTCTTTTAGCTGTTCTTTAGATATTTTTTGATGTGTTTTAGTGTTTATGCCTTCTTCGACTATATAAACAAGGTCAAGTATATCTACTTTTTTGTCATATAAAGCGATAAAAAAGTTATCAGCACGAAGTAAGTTATTGATAATTGAATGCAAGGCTTCAAAGAAGGTATCTAAGTCGTTAGCTTTGTAGGTTAGGTTAGCTATTTGTAATAAGCTATTTTCTAATTTTTGTGCGTTGTTAAGTTGCTCAACTGTTTTTTGTAAGTTATTTACCGTATTTACCTGGTTAATTTTAGCACTGAGTAAGTGGGCAACTGTTGTAAGAATTTCAAGGTGTGCGTTTGTAAAGTAGCCTTTAATAGGGTGCTCACAATCAATAACACCTAAAACTTGTTCTTTATATATAAGAGGGACGCATAGTTCTGATTGGGCAGGGCGCTCATCTGCGATATAACGGCTATCTTTTGTTACATCATCGATAACTACGGCTTTACCAGTAGTTGCAACAGCTCCAGTAATTCCTTCACTAAAACGTATTACTTTACGTTCGGCTTGATATTTGTCTCGGGCGTGAGCAATACCCATCGATGCAACTTGATTTAATGTATAAGCATTGTTATCGGCAAGGTAAATAACGCAATCAACAAATCCTAAACGGTTAACAACGTGCGTTGTAACATACTCAAATAGCTCGTCTAGTGTGTCTAGTTGCAATAAGCTTGATGAAAATTGATTAATAATACTCAGTTGATCAGTTTTTATCTCAAGTGCTCTTGAGGCATTATTTTTGTAAGACATAGGCAATTTATATTATTCTTTTTATTTTTAAATACGTAGCTAAGTTAACCTAATCTTAGATTTTGTACAAAATAAAGCGATGAGTGGTTTTAATTGGCTGTAAATTATTATGACGAATGACTTTAATTAATTGTAAGTAATAACAATGGCTAATCCCAATTGAATTGGAGTATTAAGCTTTAATCACACAACTCGATAATGTCATCAACATATGCATTATTTTTAATAAAATCTTTACTCGAAAACATCATATGCCTATGATCGGATAAATTCAGCCTTGGAACAAAGTAATGACAAGCAATAATACAAACTCTGTAACAACCCTTACTATCACTCGCCCAGATGACTGGCATGTACATTTACGTGATGGCGACCAGCTAAAGGATACTGTACGAGACATTAGCAGATACATGGGTCGCGCTATTATTATGCCAAACCTTGTTCCGCCGGCAACATGTACTGATACCGCTCTTTCTTATCGAGAACGTATTATGGCAGCAGGCCCACAAGGAGCCTTTGAGCCTTTAATGGTACTTTACCTTACTGATAAAACGACACCAGATGAAATAAAGAAAGCAAAAGCAACGGGTAAAATAGTAGCTGCAAAGCTGTATCCTGCGGGCGCTACAACCAATTCTGATTCGGGTGTTACATCAGTCAAAAATATTTACCCGGTTTTAAAAGCAATGCAAGAAGTAGGTATGTTGCTGTTAGTACACGGAGAAGTTACTGATTCATCAATTGATATTTTTGACCGTGAAAAAGTATTTTTAGAGACGATTTTAGGGGATGTGGTAAGTGACTTTCCTGAACTTAAAATTGTACTAGAGCATATTACAACTAAAGATGCAGTAGAGTTTGTAGTTAATGCACCTAGCAATGTAGCAGCAACAATTACAGCTCATCATTTGCTTTATAATCGTAATCATATGTTAGCGGGTGGAATTCGCCCACATTATTACTGTTTGCCAATCCTCAAACGTAACATTCACCAGCAAGCATTAATGGCCGCAGCTATAAGTGGAAATAAAAAGTTTTTCTTAGGAACTGATTCTGCACCACATTACAAAGATAAAAAAGAAGCTGCTTGTGGTTGTGCTGGTGCATATACGGCTCATGCCGCTATTGAGTTATACGCTGAAGCATTCGAAGACGCAGGAGCTTTGGACATGCTTGAAGGATTTGCAAGCCACTTTGGTCCTGACTTTTATGAGTTGCCGCGTAATGCCGATACAATAACATTACAAAGAAAACCATGGGACGTACCTGCAAGTTATACCCTAGGCGACTCTGAAGTTGTGCCTATAAAAGCAGAAGATACTATTGATTGGTCTGTTAAATAGTTAATATTTTATATTTAAACCAAAAGCCGCTTAATTTTTAAAGCGGCTTTTTTGTTTGTATTTTTGATGTTATTGAAGCGTTATTTGACAGTATTGCTGTTGTAGAGGGCTTTTATACGCGTTTATAGCAATATATATTACAATAATACTTTATAGTTTTTGCTTGGAAATTAGTCAGTTAAAGGCGATTTGAAACAAATTTATATTTTTAATAAATAATTCCCAATTAATAGAGCGAAAAAAAATATAATGTGTTAATCTTACCTTGCTTTGAGTTTTTATGTATTGAATTTACGGATATTGTGCTGCGTTTAAGGTTACCGGTTAGGTTATTACTTGTTCCTGTACTGTACCTCCATATTTTTGAGCATTGACTCAGGGAGGATATTGCCATAATAATATGGCTGAATTTTAATTATTGACTTACAGGAAAATTTAGTATGTCGGTTACTGGTAAAGTAAAGTTTTTCAACGAAGCTAAAGGCTTTGGTTTCATTGAACAAGAAAATGGTCCTGACGTGTTTGTACATTTCAGCGCAATCACTGGTTCTGGTTTTCGCACTCTTAGCGAAGGTCAAGCAGTGACATTCAGCATCAAACAAGGTCAAAAAGGCCCTGAAGCTGAGAACGTAGAAGCAGCATAATTTATTATGTGAACTCTAGTTCATCTTGGTGAAGCAGGTCTCTGTTTCACCATAATTCCTCTCTATGTACATAATTAATAAAATCCTTCTTTTTAAATCCTTGAACACAAATTTCATATATTCTTAAATTTTCTATTTTAATACAAACCCAAAATTCAATTATCTGAATAACTTATACAATCGAACCACTTTCTATCGCATTTAAAACATCCCTTACAATTTATCCAACTGATCCGATACTTATATACATAAAAATGATGCCAAATAACAATCTGTGTAAATTTTAGTGTAAGTCTTGCTAGTGCAATCAGGTTGAAGTTTTGTACTTTAACTATAAATGGGCAAGGGAACCTCTATAGGCCTCTGATAGCTTATTATGGAAGCGTTAGGCATCATTTATAGTCCATTATTATTAAAGTTGAGCAACTTTTTGTGATTAACTTTGTTACTAAATAAATTTAACTGTTAAATAGTATTAATGAGCACTCTAAAGCGGTAAATGTAACTCGTCTAATTATCGAAAGCTATTTGGCTATTTCAGGCCTTGCTAAAAGAAACTTATTATTACTATTTATGGGAAACACGTTTTATAAATGGCTTTAGGTATTGCGTGCATAAAGCAAGGTGGGCGGTATTAGAGATTATCCAGTGTTGTTTTTTTGTGCGACAAATGGTTTGTTTTTTCAGATGAAGTGTTATTGGGGAGATAAAATGTGCTGAAATCGTTTAAAAAATAACTTTTGTTATATCTATCTATATTTTTTTTTGTTTTTTTTCAGTGCGAATTCAGCTTTGGCTAAATGTTGCAATAATGTTGTTTTATGTCAGTACAATGCGAATAAATACACCCCTCAAAAGGCTTTAATCGAAATATTAAGCAAAAGCTTAGTTGCAATAATGTTAACAGTTGTGTGCTAGTACTTTTGTTTAAGCATTAACTTAGCTATTTATTTGCAGAGATTAGTAAACATCAAGTTGACAGCGCTAATTGCATTTAGCATTATTGGAAGGTTGATATCTATTAAAAGATATCAGGGTTGTTCTCTTCGGAGGATAATTAAATTATAAAAGTAACATTACTTAATTGGTTGGGAACTATGTCTGTTAAAATCAGAAAGAGTCTTGTAGCAACTGCGTTGGTTGGCGCATTTGCATTTGCAAGCAGCAATGTGATTGCAGATCCTTTGAATGACGTGCAAAAAGCAGGTCAACAAATTCAAAAGGCTGCGGTTAAGTCTCAAACTAAAATTGACAATGTATATGGTCAAACTCAGGAGCTAATCGCTGAGTACCGTAGCGTTGTTGATGAGACTGAACTTATGAAAGTGTATAACGATCACGTGTCGCGCTTGGTTGATAGCCAAAACGCGTCTATTGAATCGTTTGATCGTCAAATCGCTACGATTGATAACACGAAACAAAACGTTGTGCCTTTGATGTATCGCATGATCGATACGCTTGAGCAATTCATCAAAGCGGACGTTCCATTTAATCTAGAGACGCGTTTAGGACGTGTTGAAAGACTACGTGAAATCATGGTTTCTGCGTCTGTAACGACGTCTGAAAAATTCCGTCAAGTACTTGAAGCTTACACTATTGAAACAGCATACAGCTCACTTGTATCTGCTTCACAAGGTACACTAGAAGTTGATGGCAAAAGTATTAACGTTGATATCGGTCAGTTAGGTCGTATTACTTACGTTGCTCAGTCTTTTGACTTGAAACATGCTTGGGTGTGGGATAACAACACTAAACAGTGGAAAGAATTAGGTGAAGAATACCTAAAACCTGTTAAAGAAGTTATTCGTATGGCGCGTAAGCAAGCGACATTAGAACTTGTTAAACTACCTATCTTTGGCGCGGAGTAATCAATAATGAAGAAACTATTTAAAGGTTTTGCTGTTGCCGCAGTACTAACTGTTTCTGCAGGTACCGCGTTAAATGCACATGCAAATACTGGAGCTCTAGATAAAATACTTGAGCAAGTAAAGCAAGAGCGTATCTCTGAAGGTAAAATCGATAAGAAACGTGAACAAGAGTTCTTATCAGATCGTGCTGACAAGCAATCTTTACTTAATAAAGCTAAAAGCCAACTTGCTTCTGAGAAGTCTCGTGGTGAAAGCTTAACTAAGCAATATGCACAAAATGAAAACACGTTAGCTGAAAAAGAAGCTGCTCTTCAAAGTGCTCAAGGTACTTTGGGTGAGATGTTTGGTGTTGTACGTCGTGCAGCTCAAGACGCTATCGGTTCTATCGAAGCATCACTAGTTAGTGCTGAGAAACCTGGCCGTGCAGAAATCTTACGTTCATTAGCTGCTGCTAAAGAACTTCCAACTGTTCGTGAACTTGAAGAACTTTGGATTTCACTTCAAACAGAAATGACTGAATCAGCTAAAGTTTCAACTTTTGAAACTGAAGTTGCTGGTCTTGACGGTAACCCGTCAATGAAGAAAGTAACGCGTATCGGTAACTTTAACTTAGTT
Organism: Pseudoalteromonas sp. RB2-MNA-CIBAN-0110; assembly: GCF_040309305.1. Lineage (NCBI taxonomy): Bacteria > Pseudomonadati > Pseudomonadota > Gammaproteobacteria > Alteromonadales > Pseudoalteromonadaceae > Pseudoalteromonas > Pseudoalteromonas sp. RB2-MNA-CIBAN-0110. The sequence goes on from NZ_JBEOOQ010000013.1 coordinate 24,880, forward strand.
ACAGACGATGGTTACTTAATTTATTCACCAGAAACTAAGTCTATTCAGCCTCTAGGTAAACAGCCTGATAGCTATATTTTAGACGGTATCACTGATCTTGAAAATACATCGCCAGATAACTACGCTGGTGTTTATATCGATCCGACTCGTGGTGCTATCTTACGTATCAACACTCAAAAAGCGACACTTATGGAATACTTCCATCAAGGTGGCGTAGTTGGTTATATCATTACAGCTTTACTAGCTTTAGGTATGCTAATTACTCTAATTCGCTTTGTTGACCTTACACTTACTACTAGTAAGATTAAGAGCCAGCTTAAAAATGTTGCTACACCGAATACAAATAACCCACTGGGTCGTATTCTTAAAGTGTACCATGACAACAAGAACCAAGATGTTGAAAACCTTGAGCTTAAACTTGATGAAGCGATTCTACGTGAAACGCCACGCATCGAAGCTGGTATCAACATAATTAAGATTCTTGCTGCAATCGCACCGTTACTAGGTCTACTAGGTACAGTAATCGGTATGATCTTAACGTTCCAAACAATCACATTGTTCGGTACGGGTGATCCGAAGATCATGGCAGGTAACATCTCTCTAGCACTTGTAACTACAGCGCTAGGTCTAATTGCTGCATTACCACTAATTCTACTTCATGCTCTTGTAGCTGGTCGTAGTAAGTCGGTATTACACATCCTTGATGAGCAAAGCGCGGGTATCGTTGCTACTCACGCGGAGAAGGAGAAAGCCTAATGCTAGTCCTGATGGAGATATGGGAATCTATCAGGGATTTTGTTGGCACAGGCGGCCAGGTTTTATACGTGGTCGCGATAGCACTCTTTCTGATGTGGGTTTTAATGATTGAGCGCTATTGGTTTCTACTTGCAGAGTTTCCTCGCACAGCGAAAGAAATTGTAGCAAAGTGGGATGCCCGCCAAGACACTACGTCTTGGTACGCACACAGAATCCGTGAAGCATGGATTTCTGAAGCGTCTGAAAAATTAGATCAGCGTATGTTGTTGATTAAGACATTAGTAGCTGTTTGTCCTTTAATAGGCTTACTTGGTACTGTTACTGGTATGATCTCGGTTTTTGAAACCATGGCCAATCAGGGTACGGGTAATGCACGCTTAATGGCATCAGGTATTTCAATGGCAACAATCCCAACAATGGCTGGAATGGTTGCGGCACTATCTGGAGTATTTTTTAGCTCACGTCTTGAGACAAAAGCTAAAATGGTGAAAGCCAAACTTATTGATAGTATGCCTCATCACTAGAGAGAGAATTAAATATGGCACGTAAACAACGTTTTCGTGAAGAAGAAGAAGCAGCGGTTGATATGACGCCAATGCTTGACATCGTATTTATCATGCTTATTTTCTTTATCGTAACTACATCGTTCGTTAAAGAGGCTGGTATCGAGGTCAATAAACCAAAAGCTGCCCAAGCTACTAAGCAAAAAAATGCTAACATTTTTATTGCTATTCGTAGTAACGGCGAAATCTGGGTTGATAAACAACAAATTGATGTTGAACGTATTTCAGCAAAAATCGAAAGTTTATTAGCAGAACAACCTACTGAAGTTGTGATTATACAAGCTGATAAAGAAGCTAAACACGGCACAGTGGTTAAAGTTATGGACCAGATTAAAGCGACGGGTGACAACCTTAGAATTTCAATAGCTGGAGATCAGTAATGATTCGTTTTCTGTTTTCACTGATTGCAGGTGGGGCAGTTACTTTCGGCTTGTTCTACTTCATGGCCTTCCTCATCTCTGGTGGGGCTGACCGTAATACGGAACAAAAAGAGCAGATCATAGTCGAAATAATGACGAATCCGCCTGAATCTAAGGTGCAGGAGAGGAAGCGTGTACCGCCTCCTCCTCCACCACCGCCAAAGCAGCCGCCTAAACCGCAGCCGCCACAGCCGGAAAATAATAATCCAAACCCTGGTGCTATGTCATTTAACATGGGTAGCATTGATGTTGGTAGTTCAGCTGGTGGACTAAGTGGTCCTGGTGCATTTGGACGAGATGGTGATGCGACACCTATCGTTCGTATAGAACCAAAATATCCAACGCAAGCAGCACGTGATGGCAAAGAAGGTTGGGTACAACTTTCATTCACAATTGATGAGTTAGGTGGAGTAACTGACGTTGAAGTAATTGACGCAGATCCAAAACGTATCTTTGACCGTGAAGCTAAACGCGCACTGCGTAAGTGGAAGTACCGTCCTAAGATCATTGACGGAAAACCACAGAAACAACCAGGTTTACAAGTTCAATTAGACTTTAAACTTAACCAAGGCAACTAAGGAGGCGAGTAATGAGAAATTTTTCTAAAGTAACTGCTCTTGCGATTCTTATGTCTGTGTCGGGTGCTACTTTAAGTGCATCTGTTTTAGCAGCGCCAGATTACGCAAAGATTGAAGAGCGTAAAAAAGCAAAAACTAAAATCATGGGCGAGCGTACTGGTAAAAAGGTAATTAAAGCATTTGACTTGTACAACGAAGAAAAAGTTGATGAAGCAATTGTTTTGCTTAGAGAGATTGATGCTTCGAATGACTTTGATAAAGCGACCGTAAATCGTTACTTAGGTAGCATGTACGCTCAAAAAGAAAAGTATGACGAAGCGATTAAGTACTCTAAGCAAGCAGTTGCCCCTGATGTTTTAAACTTTGCTGATCAAGAACAAACTCTAAAGCTGTTAGGTGATTTATACGCTGGCACAGAAAAGTATCAAGAAGCAAAAAAAGCTTATGTTACTTGGATGGATTTTACCGGTGAAGAAGATCCTACGGTTTACACGCGTATTGCCCAAGCTAACTATCAGTTAGAGCAATTTCGTGATGTTTTTGAACCAGCAGATAAGGCAATTAAACTTCAAAAAGAACCTAATAAAGGTCCTTACCAATTAAAACTGGGTGCATACTTTGAACTTAAAGATTATGCAAACATGGTTAAGATTGGCGAAGAGATTGTTCGTGTATGGCCTGATGATAAAAAAGCTTGGGTTAGCTTAGGTAAATATTACCTACAAACCGAAGACTATCAAAAAGGTTTAGCAACGATGGAAGTTGCTTACAAGAACGGTTACTTTGAAAATGAAGTTGAGTATAAAGTCTTATCTAACTTTTACTCTCTAAACGAGATACCTTTTAGAGCAGCTGTAACGCTAGAAAAGGCCGTTAAGAGTGAAAAAGTAAAACGTACAAAGCAGAATATTAGCGCGATTGCTAGTAACTATCATCGCTCTAAAGATCTAGAAAAAGCTGCTAAGTACTACGAAGAAGCTGCTAAATTTGATGACGACGCTGAACTTTACCGTAAAGCTGGTTCATTACTTTTACAATCTGAAAAATTCAGTGCTGCTGTTGTTCGTTTGAACAAAGCATTAGAGCTTGGCTCTGACAAAAAAGGTACTATTTATTCAGATTTAGCTGAAGCGTATTACTATCAAGGTAAGTATAAGCAAGCATATGCTGCAATTACTAAAGCTATGGATGACCCTCGCACACGTAAGTTTGCAAAAGGTTGGTCTACATATATTAAAGATAAAGCCGCTCGCAACGGTGTTAAAATTTAATTCTAATTAGCTAAAGCAACTTATAAAAAGCCCCTCTGGGGCTTTTTTTATTGGAACTACTATGTATAAAAAGCTCTCTTTTTCATTACTACTGTGCTTATTTTTAGCTGCATGTTCAAAGCAGCCTCAACCTTATGAGTCATTTGAAGACGCACAAGTTGCTTTAAAAACTTTAAACATGGCACTTGTACAACCAGACGCTAAAAAAATCGATAGGATTACTAAAGAGCAATTGGTATTTTCTGATGCGTATTTAGTTAAACGTCATACTATTTATCAGAACCTAATGGGTATGGAGCTTAATCTCAATCAAATTGCACAAGTAAACTACTTGGTTATTGCAGAGCGCTTTCCTGAGCGCTATTTTAATTGGCCGGCTCAAGTAGACGTATTAAAAAACATGCTTGCTTTTGAGGGGTCAAAAAGTACGCCGGATAATATTATTACTTGGCTTAAGTTAACCCAAGATACGCTAGACAGTGCTAAACAAAGCAATTTAAAGCTGAATAAAATTGAGCTCACACTACTACAAAACTATGTATTGAGTGCGATAGGTAGTAATGACGCTCAACCAGCGCTTAAGAGTCATATAAGAGCTTTTAGCGATTATTTAGCTAGTTACAAGCCTAGAGGTAGTGTTGGTCTGAGAGGCCTGCCAAATGGGTCACAGTGGTATCAGAGCAAACTTAATTACTTCAGTGGCGAAGTACATTCACCGCTAGAGTGGGTTACTATTTTAAATGAAAATATAAAAGTATTAGATCGTGTTGCATTCGACAGTAAATTGTCTATTTCTCATAAAAAATCGTTTTTAGTGCAGTATCTATCGAATGAAAAATTAATTGAAGGGCTTGATTGGCAGGCAGATTATCAAGACTTACCTGCAATGGCGAGCAATATGAACATGTCTGATAAAGATAAAACATTGATGCTTGCAATGATGGAATCAGATATTGGCATTCATTACCATGCGTGGACTTTGCCACAGGCAAAGGTAAACCTTATGAAACGCTTAGAAATCACCCAAGAAGAGGCTCAATATTTAGTTGAAGATATAATACTCTACCCAGGGCAATCATTTAGCTTTATACAACAAATTATATAATGATTTGAAAGTGCGCTTATTGTGCGCACTTTGTACACCGTTGAGTTGCGGGGTCTAGTTCAAGTGATTTGGCTGGTATTTTTTCTTCACAGTCGCAGCAGTAGCCATATTGCCCAATTTCTATTTGGCTGACCGCCGCTTCTAATTTAGTCATGCGACTGATCAAAAACGCATACTCAGGACCTAGCTTCTCTGCTGCACAGTCTAACCATTCATTGTTTGCTGTATTATCTAAAATTTGTATTAAATGCTGATGTGTAGGGTAGGCTGATTTAGAAAGCATAGTTAATATATTTAATTTAATTTGTGCTATTTCATCGTTTAGTCTTTTTTGATGATGCATTATCAGTACAACCTTATTAAATTGGCTTCACGTTATACTGATATTATCTAGAGGCTTTAGGTTAGCCGTTATGATTTGAATCAAGTTGCGGTGCTTTGGCGTATTTATTTAATACGCTTGCCACATCTTCTTTACTTTTTAAACGCCTGATTTCATCAAATAAATCGATCGCTTGCGGGTATTGGCGTTTAAGGTAACCTAGCCATTGCTTTGTACGAGAAGCAAAATACTTTTCATCTTTTGCAGGGTCTTGATGAATAGCAGAGTGGATTAAGTGATAAATAATATGCTCCCATTGAAGGCCATCATATTGTTCATTATTTACATGAGCTTTAATTTTTTTTGCTAAATCAGGGTGCGAAAGGGCGCCACGACCAAGCATCAAATCAGTACATCCACTTCGTTTTTGGCAAAGCATTGCGTCCTCAACTTGCCAAATTTCACCATTGGCAACAACGGCAATATTTTTATCTTTTATTATTGGTGGAATTTTTTCCCAATAAGCTGGCGGGTTATAACCATCACGTTTGGTTCTGGCGTGTATAGCTACACTATTTGCGCCTGCGCTTACCACAGCATCAACAATTTCTTGGCTGTTACTGTCGTCATCAAAGCCTAAGCGAATTTTTGCACTTACTTCATGTTTATCATCTACAGCATCTCGGACTGCTTTAATAATCGTATACATGTGGTCAGGATCTTTAAGCAGTACAGCACCCCCTCGACTACGATTAACGGTTTTTGCTGGGCAACCAAAGTTAAGGTCGACCCCATGAGATCCTAAAGCAATTGCTCTTACTGCATTTTCGGCTAACGGATTTGCTTCTTGGCCGAGTAATTGAACACGCACAGGAGTACCTGCTCGCGTAAATCCATTATTATGTAGTTCAGGGCAAAATCGATGAAAAACTTTATCAGGTAAGCATGTTTCAACCACTCTTACAAACTCGGTAACGCACAAATCGAACCCACCAATGTCTGTGAGTAATTGGCGCATTTTAAAATCAACGACACCTTCCATAGGTGCTAAAACAAGTTTCATAAAGTGATTAATTTTGATAAAAAACTGGATGCATAGTTTACCTGTAAATCACACATTGATAAATCTGTAATTACCAACCATATTTAATGTAGAAACCGCAAAAGTAAATATTATGAAAATAAATGAAAGTTTTTATTCTTGTACAGGTCTACTTAAGCATACAAGCAATTTAAAATACATTTTTATTGCTGAGATTTACAATACTTGATTAAAGAGAGTCACAAAATGAATACAGTTAAAAAAAATACAATCGCGTTAACTTTAGGTGCAGTAGTTGTTGGCTCTGCAAGCTTTGTATCTGCAGATGTACAAGCCAACCCATTTGAGTTTCAACAATTAGTGACAGGTTACCAACTAGACGCTAAAGAAGGTAAGTGTGGTGAAGGTAAATGTGGCGGCGATGCTAAAGATGCAAAAGCTAAAACAGAAGGTAAGTGCGGCGAAGGTAAATGTGGCGGCGATGCAAAAGATGCAAAAGCTAAAACAGAAGGTAAGTGCGGCGAAGGTAAATGTGGCGGCGATGCAAAAGATGCAAAAGCTAAAACAGAAGGCAAGTGTGGCGAAGGTAAATGTGGCGGCGACGCAAAAGATGCAAAAGCTAAAACTAAAACAGAAGGCAAGTGTGGTGAAGGTAAATGTGGCGGCGATGCAAAAGATGCAAAAGCTAAAACAGAAGGCAAATGTGGTGAAGGTAAATGCGGCGGCGATGCTAAAAAAACTAAAAAAGAAGGTAAGTGCGGCGAAGGTAAATGTGGCGGTCGTTAATATCTTATTCTAAATAAGTTATGCTAAAAGGGCCTTAAGGCCCTTTTTTGATAAGTTAGAGGTAGTTATGACACAAATCCAGAGTACAGATTTCGGGATGGTGGGCCTTGGCCTACGACGAGAAATGCTTGATGAACTGCTTGAACACGTACCTAATCAAGTAGATTTTTTGGAAGTTGCGCCAGAGAACTGGTTAAAATTAGGTGGACGCTTTAAAAAGCAATTTAGAACATTAACAGATGCAAATAATTTTGTGTGTCATGGATTATCACTGTCTATCGGTTCACCCGAACCACTGGATGTTGAATTTGTTAAATCTTTAAAAGTTTTTTTTGAAGAGCACAATATAAAAATTTTCAGTGAGCACTTAAGTTACTGTTCCGGTACAGGCCATATGTATGACTTAATGCCTATTCCGTTTACACAAGATGCAATAGCACATGTTGTCCCTCGTATTAAACAAGTACAAGACATACTTGAGCAGCAAATTGCGATAGAAAATGTTTCCTATTATGGCGCTCCTGGACAGCAATTATCAGAGCTGGAATTTACAAATACCATTTTAGAGCAAGCAGACTGCAAGCTTTTACTGGATGTGAATAACATTTATGTGAATTCGATTAATCATGGCTATAACGCACAAGAATTTTTAACAGGGTTACCCTCTAATCGTATCGCCTATGGGCACGTTGCAGGCCATTATAATGAGGCTGATGACTTAATAGTTGATACACATGGTGCTGATGTCATTGATCCTGTGTGGGAGCTACTGGATAAAGCATATGAAGTGCATGGCGTATTTCCAACCTTGCTTGAGCGCGATTTTAATATCCCTACCATGAATATTTTAACCAAAGAGTTAGATATAATTCATGAGCTACAAGCTAAACACATTACTTCAATGGTTTCAAAACAACGAGCTTAATATAAGCCTTTATAAATATTAAAAGAGTGCCTGGTTATGAGCTTTATTGAAATACAAAACGAATTTATGGCGCATATTCGCGAGCCTAAAAAAAATAAAAAGCCCAGCGGTATCGAAGACAGACGTATGTCCATTTATCGCGACCTATTTTTTAATAACATTGAAGGTTTTATATCATCAGGCTTTCCGGTATTAAAAACCTTATATACAGACAAGCAATGGCTGGTTCTTGTACGCCAGTTTTTTAGCGAATATGATTGTCATTCGCCGTACTTTTTAGATATAGCAGGGGAGTTTATTAATTACTTATCAAGTGATTATAAAATGAAAAGATACGATCCCGTGTTTATGCTAGAACTTGCACATTATGAGTGGGTAGAGCTAGATGTATCAATTGCACACGAAGATGAGCAAGAGCAAAAATTACAAACAACAGCGCTTACTAGTTCTGCTTTGTATTTATCGAAAACGGCAAGAAATTTAAGTTATCAATTTCCGGTTCAAAATATTAGCAATCGCTTTAAACTAAAAGAGCCATCACCTCAGCCTAATTATTTTGTTGTATATAGAGATGAAGATGATGACGTTCAATTTCTGGCTACGAATGCGATGACTGCTTTGTTACTATCAATTATTGAGGCAAGTGATGGAGCGACATTTGACGACGTTTGCCAACAGGTATTCGCTCATGCACCACAGTTTAATGCAGATCAAATTGCTCAAGGCGCATTAGTTACCCTTAATGCAATGGTTGAACGCGGTGTAATTGTGACAAAAAATCAAGATTAAGGTCTTTATTGATGATTTTACATCGTCTATTATGGCAGCCTTATTTGTCGTGCTTAATAAAAGGTTGTACCAATGTCAGATGATAAAGACTTTAAAGATCCGTTCAACGCTACTTATTTTCTTGCTTTCTTAGCTGTATTTGCAGGGATTGGTTGTTTAAATGCAATATTAGGCTGGATCACTAGCTTAACTTAAAATGCATAGCGTTTATTAAGGCTGTTGCTTACTTCAGCCTTGAACCACTTTATTTTAATTACCCCCCCATAGTTAATACTTCTTTTATAGTAACGCCAAACTCGCAATTAAAGGTTAGTTAAGGTTATAATCACCTGCTTTGTAATATAAACAATTGAGCAGTTAAAATTATGACTCAAGTAACACCAGCAATTATCAAAAACAGCATAACTACAATTGCTGATTATCCAAAGCCGGGCATCATGTTTCGCGATGTAACCACTTTAATGGCAAATCCAGAAGCCTTTAAAGCAACTATTGACGCGTTTATCGCAGAATATAAAGATCAGGGTTTTACTAAAATAATCGGCACAGAATCACGTGGCTTTATTTTTGGTGCGCCACTGTCTTACGCATTAGGCATTCCGTTTATTCCAGTTCGTAAACCAGGTAAGTTACCACGCGAAGTTATTCGTCAAGATTACTTACTTGAGTACGGTGAAGACACGCTAGAGCTGCATGTTGATGCAATTGTACCTGGCGATAAAGTATTATTAGTTGATGACTTATTAGCAACTGGCGGCACAATTGAAGCCACCGCTAAATTAGTTCATAAACTAGGTGGCAAAGCCACAGATGCTGCATTTGTTGTATCACTACCAGAACTTGGTGGCGAGCAGCGCATCAAAAAAATGGGTATTAAAATCCTAAAATTGGTTGAATTCGAAGGCGAGTAATCGATGAGTTATCAGGTTCTAGCGAGAAAATGGCGTCCTCAAACCTTTCATGAATTGGTTGGGCAGTCTCATGTTAAGCAAGCGCTTGTAAATGCGCTTACACAAAATAGACTGCATCACGCTTATTTATTCACTGGAACCCGCGGTGTAGGTAAAACCACTATTGCGCGTATTTTTGCTAAAAGCTTAAATTGCGACGAAGGTATATCTGCAAATCCGTGTGGCCAATGTAGCAGCTGTTTAGATATAGAAGCAGGGCGCTACATTGACTTACTCGAAATAGATGCGGCTTCTCGTACAAAAGTAGAAGACACCCGCGAAATACTCGATAACGTTCAATATGCACCAACACGTGGACGTTATAAAGTATACCTAATCGATGAAGTTCACATGCTTTCTAAGCACAGCTTTAATGCGCTTTTGAAAACGCTTGAAGAGCCACCAGAGCATGTGAAATTTTTATTGGCGACGACTGATCCTCAAAAACTACCAGTTACTATTTTATCTCGCTGTTTACAATTCAACTTAAATGCCTTGTCGCAAAGTGAAATTAAAACACAGCTTGAACACGTACTTACTCAAGAGCAGCTTAGCTTTGACACTGATGCACTTAGCATTATTTCAAAAGCCGCTGATGGCAGTATGCGTGATGCGCTTAGCTTAACTGACCAAGCTATTGCACAAACAAATGGTGATATTAATAATCAAGCAGTACAAACAATGCTTGGTTTAATGGATACTCATTATAGCCAAAGCTTGCTTGCAGCATTACTTGCACAAGATGGCGCTGCGCTAATGGATGAGATTGCACAGGTGGCAAGTCGTAATCCTAATTATGTTGCATTGCTTGATGATTTAATTGCACTTACGCATTTGACCCAACTAACCCAGTTAGTGCCAGAAGCGGCAGGGCTAGATGAAAAAAATGTAGATTATATTGCTCATGTTGCACAACATACGAGCCCACAACAAATTCAAATTTATTATCAGTTACTGTTAAATGGTAAAAAAGATTTACAATGGGCACCAGAGCCTCGTTTAGGTTTTGAAATGATAATGCTAAGATTATTAGCATTTAAGCCTACAGACGCTCAACAAACTGTACACACAGTAAACGAAGAGCCGGCTCCAAATAAACAAAGCCGCGCAAATGCACTGCGAGATATATTAAATAAAAATAAAACATCGCAAAACACTGTAGCTAGCCAAAGTAGTGCCCCTGTAAATAATACTAAGCCAGTTAGCAATACAGAGCAGCCTAAATCCCTTGAGATAGAGCCTTTACCAAATGTTGCTGCTCAGACATCGAATAATGATGTCGTACAAAGTAATAATGAGCCTGCCCAAGTTGCAGTAGAGCAACCGGTTCAACAAAGTGAAAACGCTTTTGAACAACAGGCTTCAGCTAATGAACAACCACAAACCAATGTTGTTTCGGATGCTCAAGCCCAGCGCCAAAGTGAAGATGAAGCTTACATGCAACATAGTGATGCTGAGCAAACGTTAGCTTCGCAGTTTGACGATATAATGAGTAGCGCTGTAGATCAGGGTTTTAAACCTGCACCTACTGCAAACTCAGAGTCTTCACCAGAGCCCTTAGCAAATCACAATGCAAGTACGCCAATAGCTGAACAAGAAGCGCAGGCGCAATCTGCCATTGCTCGTATTTTACGTGACAGAAACATATCGGGTGCGGGTAGGTTATCAGGCAAGAGTACAAGTACATCTGCAAATAATGTAGCAGTGCAGCCAAGCCAAGCGCCTGCTAAAAAGCCAGAACAGCATCCAAGAATGCCTAAAGCCCAAAGTGTTCATCAAGGTAGTGCAGATACAAGTGCAAGTGAGCTTAATAGCCCTTCAGGTAATGCGTCTGGCGATATCCCTCCTTGGGAAACTGATAGCGAAGGTGAGAGTGAAAAAAAGCATGAGCTCCCAGTAACAGGGGGCCAAACTCAGGCACATAATCACTCCAACATAAAGCCAACTAGTAAGATTGATTTTAAAGCAAAGCACCAAACAATTACTGAAAATCTTGCGCCAGAATTACTTGAGCAAATAAACCCTCAAAAAGCGCCTGAAATAGTGCCAGAGGAAGTAAGTATTCCTGCCCCTGATGATTTTCAAAGCCCAATTAGTGAAATTAGATTTGCACATCAACAAGATGAATGGGCTTATTTAATTAAACGTATGGGACTGGGTGGTCGTATGCGCCAATTTGCATTGCATTCAATATTTACCAAGCAAGGCAACAGTTTACATATAGACGTTGATGAATCACAAAAGCATTTAGATACACCGATGCTTCGCCAAAGATTAGATGCCGCATTGTCGAGTATTTATGAGCATAACGTGTCGTTAAGTATTAATTTTGCTAAGGGAGTTATTGACTCTCCTTATCTTATTCAGCAAAAAATTGATGCAGGTCGTCATCAACAAGCAATCGATGTGATCACATCTGATGAAAACATAGTACAATTTCAGCAAGTATTTAGCGCCGAAATTGACGAAAACAGTATTCAGGCATTGTAATTACTTACAATCGCCCTTATGTTCATGTTAATTAATGTATTAAAAGAAAGAGAGAAAGTTATGTTTAAAGGTGGAATGGGCAACATGATGAAGCAAGCGCAGCAAATGCAAGATCGCATGCAAAAAGCCCAAGACGAAATCGCAACATTAGAAGTTGTTGGCGAAGCCGGTGCCGGTTTAGTTAAAGTAACCATGCTTGGTAACCACAATGTACGTCGTGTTCAGCTTGATGAAAGCCTTATGGAAGACGACAAAGACATGATTGAAGACTTACTTGCAGCAGCATGTAACGATGCTGTACGCCGTGTTGCAGAAGAAACACAAGAGCGCATGGGTAAAGTAACTGGCGGTATGCAATTACCACCAGGTATGAAAATGCCGTTTTAAGTAAATAATGCAACTTTCAGATAGTTTAAATCAGCTTATAGAAGCACTGCGCTGTCAACCGGGCATTGGTCCAAAGTCAGCGCAACGTATTGCTTTTCACTTGCTTGAGCGCGACCGAAAGGGAGGCACTCAGCTGGGCAATGCATTGACTAAAGCAATGACAGCCATAGGGCATTGTCAGTCTTGTCGTACTTTTTGCGAACAAGCTCAGTGCGATATTTGTTTAAGTACAAAACGCCAAGACAGCGGCATATTATGTGTTGTTGAATCGCCTACTGACGTGCTTGCCATTGAGCAAACGGGTCAGTACTTAGGGCTATACTTTGTTTTAATGGGTCATTTATCGCCAATTGACGGTATCGGCCCTAAAGAAATTGGCTTAGACGTTTTAGAGCAAAAACTTGCTCAAGGCGGTATTAATGAGGTTATTTTAGCGACTAACCCTACCGTTGAAGGCGATACTACAGCTCATTATATTGCTCAGCTTTGTCATAAATATAAAGTAGGTGCTTCGCGTATTGCTCACGGTATTCCTGTGGGGGGCGAGCTTGATTTAGTAGATGGTAGAACGCTTATGCATGCTTTTAGCGGCAGGCGTTTAGTTACACAAGACTAACTCTAAGTTACTATTTGAAAAGATATTATAAAGGCCTGCATGATTAAATCATGTAGGCTTTTTTGTTTTTAAGGTAAGCTTAGAAACAATCAAATACCAATCCGCAATAATACTTAATCATTTTGCGGGGCTAAACGTGTCGCTACCTGCGTTAAAAAATTCTCATTTAGAACAACTAAATAGCGAATTTTTTGCCTAGCTATCAACACGTTTTTCCGCCCTCAAAATAGATCATTTAATTAAACAAATTGGTATAATATATTTTTGGGCTATGTCTCTAATTAGTAAGGAATACAATGAAAGATAATCAACCCTACCAAGGTACATTACTGGGTAGTAAGCGTTTTTTACCGCTTTTTATTACGCAGTTTTTCTCAGCGATAAACGATAACGTGTATAAGCAATCAGTGCTTATTTTATTGATATTCCAGGCTGCAACGCTTGCTGATGGCGCACTTTATTCAAATATTGCTGCTGGGTTATTTATCCTACCTTTCTTTTTATTTTCAGGGATGGCGGGGCAGCTAGCTGAAAAAACAGAAAAATCCAAACTAATCAGAATCGTAAAGCTATGTGAAATCCCTATTATGGTTGTAGGGGCTGTCTCTATTTTAACGCAGTATGTTTGGCTGATGTTAGCCACCGTATTTTTAATGGGCGTACAAAGTACGTTTTTTGGTCCATTAAAGTACTCTATTTTACCGCAGCACGTAGCCCCTAACGAATTAACAAAAGCGAATGGCTTGGTTGAATCAGGCACGTTTGTAGCAATATTAATTGGTACAATTTTTGGCACCTATTATATTACTCAATCAGTAGGGCCTACGCTTATAAGTATTGCCGTATTAGTACTGGCTGTTATGGGTTATGTGAGCAGTCGCTTTATACCCATTAGTGAGGCAAACGAGCCTAACTTAAAATTTACCTATAATATATTTTCATCCACGAAAAACGTATTTTCAGCACTTAATTCGCAAACAGAATCGGTTGGTAAATCAGTCCTCGGGATCAGTTGGTTTTGGTTAATTGGCGCAATTATTTTAACGTCCCTACCAAATTATGTAAAACACACAATGGGCGGCGATGAACTGGTTGTAACTAGCGCGCTTGTTGTGTTTTCACTAAGTATTGCTATTGGTTCGTTATTGTGTGAAAAGCTTTCTCGCTCTCGAATAGAATTAGGAATTGTGCCTTTTGGCGCTATTTTAATTACCTTGTTTTTATACTTACTGAGCCAAGAGAGCGCTATTAGCTCTTATTTACCTCAAAACCTTGAATTATTGACGCTTGATCAGTTATTAAAAACAGGCGACATGTTGTGGCATTTTGTATGGATGGCAGGCATTGGTATTGGCTCTGGTTTTTATACTGTACCTCTGTATGCGCTTATTCAACAGCGTACTGAAGAGTCGAGTCGCTCACGAGTTATAGCGGCTAACAATGTATTAAATGCACTGTTTATGGTGGGCAGTGCTGTTTTAAGTATTGTAACGCTGTCTGTTTTTCAGTGGAGTATTTCAGAGTTGCTACTGTTACTTGCTGGGCTAAACTTGCTTATATCTGTTTATATTTATACCAAAGTACCAGAGTTCTTTTTACGATTTATTATATATATTTTAGCTATTTGTATGTACAGAGTGCGTACAAAAGGTGAAAGTAATATTCCGGATGAAGGCGCTGCCGTTATAGTGTGTAATCACGTGAGCTTTGTCGATTGGATGTTTATTTTAGCAGCATCACCAAGGCCTATCCGATTTATGGTATTTGCCCCTATTTATTATTCGCCAGCCCTACATTGGTTATTTAAAATGGCCAAAGCTATTCCCATTAACAGTGAAAAAACCAATCCAGAAGCGTTTAAAAAAGCGTTTGACGAAGTGGCTGCTGCGCTTAATAAAGGCGAACTTGTTGGTATTTTCCCTGAAGGAAAACTAACCAGTGACGGCTCTATCGATATTTTTCGCCGTGGAATCGAGCGCATTATTGAGCGCTCACCTGTGCCCGTTATCCCTGTGCATTTAGGGGGCCTGTGGGGAAGTATGTTTAGCCGAAAAGCTAAGTGGCAACTACCACGATTAAAATGGTCTTTGGTGTCGGTTGCAGTAGGTACCCCGATTGCCGCTGACAAAGTAGTAGCAGACGATTTACGTGAGCAAGTATTGGCTTTAAAAGCGCTTCATTCAAAAGATATTGACTAATTTAATGGCTAACTCAACATCGCAAACACCTTCAGCACCACACATGATTGTTGATGACTTTGTAGCGCCTAAGTGCGACGGGTTTATTGAAATATTATATCAAGATGACGATATTTTATTGATCAATAAACCCAGTGGGTTATTAAGTTTGTCTGGTAAAAACCCCCTTAACTGGGACTCAGTACATTACCGTTTAGTACATGGTCAAAAAGAGTTAACAGCCGCATTTGCTGAGGCAAAGTTACCGCATCGATTAGATTTGGGTACATCGGGCATTATGATTGTTGGATTAAACGCCAAAGCATCAAAGCATCTTAATAAACAGTTTCAGGCGCGCACTATTCAAAAGCGTTATGTAGCGATGCTTGAAGGGTGCTTAGCTGTTGATGTGGGGTCAATTACTGCGCCAATAGCAAAAGATAAACTGCTTTTTCCGCGAGTTAAAATTTGCCAAACGATGGGCAAAGTAGCGGTGAGTGAATACAGTGTGCTTGAGCGGCTTAAACAGCCGTGCAGAACCTTAGTGCAATTTACGCCCGTTACCGGACGTACCCATCAATTACGAATACACAGCCAGTTTATAGGGCATCCAATTTTAGGCTGTGATTTATATAAAAGTGCACAAAGTGAGTACATGGCAGGACGCTTACAATTACATGCCAGCGATTTATATTTTGAACATCCAACAACAGGTGAAAAGATTCATATTAATTGTCCGCACCCATTTTAGATAAACGAGATATTCTATTTTTTCGTTTCACCTTTTTTTGATTTTTCCCTTGAAGTTCTAACACCTCACCCCATATTAAGTGCATAACGCAGACACTTTGCAAATTGGAGATATATAAATGACTGCAGCACAAAAAGAAACATTAGGCTTTCAAACAGAAGTAAAACAATTATTAAACTTAATGATTCATTCTCTTTATTCTAATAAAGAAATATTTTTACGCGAGCTTGTGTCAAACGCATCAGATGCGGCAGACAAGTTACGCTTTTTAGCGCTTTCTCAAGGCGACCTTTACCAAGGTGATGCCGACTTACGTGTTCGTATTAGTGCTGATAAAGAAGCAAATACAATTACCATTTCTGATAATGGTATTGGTATGACACGTGATGAAGTAATAAGCTCATTGGGTACTATTGCAAAGTCGGGTACTGCTGAGTTTTTTAAAAACTTAACGGGTGATCAAAGTAAAGATTCACAATTAATTGGTCAATTTGGTGTTGGTTTTTACTCAGCATTTATTGTTGCTGATTTAGTAACTGTTCGTACACGTAAAGCCGGTGAAACAACCGCTTACGAGTGGGAATCTCAAGGTGAAGGCGAATACACGCTTCAAGAAATTGAAAAAGAAGGCCGTGGTACCGACATTATTTTACATCTTCGTGATGAAGAAAAAGAATTTGCTGACGATTACCGCTTACGTGGCATTGTTACAAAATACTCAGATCATATTTCAACACCTGTACAAATGTTTAAAGCAGAAGTACCAGAGTCTGAAGGCGAAGACGGCGAAAAAATTCCAGCAGTACCAGGTGAGTGGGAAAGCATTAACCGTGCAACTGCATTGTGGACGCGTGATAAGTCAGAGCTTTCTGATGAAGAATACAAAGAGTTTTACAAGCACGTAAGCCACGACTGGGAAGATCCACTTAGCTGGGCACATAATAAGGTTGAAGGTAAAACTGAATACACGAGCCTTTTATACATCCCTAAAAAAGCACCTTTCGATTTATGGAACCGTGAACGTCAAAGTGGCTTAAAGCTTTACGTACAACGTGTATTTGTAATGGATGATGCTGAGCAGTTCATGCCAAGCTACCTTCGTTTTGTGAAAGGTTTACTAGATTCAAACGATTTACCTCTAAACGTATCTCGTGAAATTCTACAAGACAACAAAGTAACGCAAGCTATTCGTAAAGGGTGTACATCGCGCATTATTAAAATGCTTGAGCGTATGGCTAAAAACAAAGCTGACGATTACCAAGTATTTTGGAATGAGTTTGGCCAAGTAATGAAAGAAGGCCCAGCTGAAGATGCGGCAAATAAAGAAGCTGTATGTAAGTTATTACGCTTTTCTTCTACTCATACTGATTCAGAAACACAAGATGTGTCGCTTGAGCAATATGTTGAGCGCATGAACGAAGACCAAGACAAAATTTACTATGTAGTAGCTGATACATTTACTTCTGCGAAAAATTCTCCTCATTTAGAGATTTTCCGCAAAAAAGGGATTGAAGTATTGTTATTAAGTGACCGTGTTGACGAGTGGATGATGAGCCACTTAACTGAATTTGCTGATAAGCAACTACAGTCAATCACACGTGGTGATTTAGATTTAGGTAAGCTGGACGACGAAGAAACTAAAAAAGCACAAGAAGAGTCTGAAAAAGAAATGGCAGGCCTTGTTGAGCGTATTAAAACAGCACTAGGTGATGACGTTAAAGAAGTGCGCTTTACGCACCGCCTAACAGATTCTCCAGCATGTGTTGTAAGCGACGACAACGACATGAGCTCACAAATGCAAAAGCTAATGGAATCTGTTGGTCAAGCAGCACCAGAAGCAAAACCTGTGTTTGAGCTAAACCCAGAGCATCAACTTGTTAAGCATTTGAATGACGAACAAGATGAAGATAAATTTTCACAGTGGTCACATGTTTTATTAGACCAAGCATTACTTGCAGAGCGCGGTACACTTAAAGATCCAACAGGATTTGTTACTCGCCTAAACAAACTAATGCTTGAACTAAGCAAGTAGTCAGTTAACTATTTAGTTAATAAAAGTATAAATTATATACTTTAAATAAAAGGGAACGTATGTTCCCTTTTTTAATGCGCTGTAAATACATCAACAACTCATCAATTAGTATAAGTTGCTTGAGTATCGGCGGCGCTTGTGGAAGAATTCAGGCTTTAAAATAAATATCCATACTAGGGGACAATAATATGCGCATTATTCTTTTGGGCGCGCCGGGTGCAGGTAAAGGTACTCAAGCTCAGTTTTTAATGGACAAATACGGTATTCCACAAATTTCTACTGGCGACATGTTACGTGCAGCAATTAAAGAGGGCACGCCATTAGGCTTAGAAGCAAAAAAAGTAATGGATGCTGGTCAACTAATTTCTGACGATATTATTATTGGTTTAGTAAAAGAGCGTATTACTAAAGCTGATTGTGAGAAAGGTTTTTTACTTGATGGCTTCCCACGCACAATTCCTCAAGCTGATGCGATGAAAGAAAATGGCGTAGTGGTTGATCACGTTATTGAATTTGACGTGGCTGACGAAGTGATTGTTGAACGTATGGGCGGACGTCGCGTTCATCCTGGTTCTGGTCGTGTTTACCATATTGTATATAATCCACCAAAAGTGGAAGGTAAAGACAACGAAACTGGAGATGACTTAATTGTTCGCGCTGACGATACTGAAGAAACAGTACGTAAACGTTTAGGTATTTACCACGAGCAAACTATGCCATTAGTTGATTACTACCAAGCAGAAGCTGCTGCTGGTAATACTCAATACCACAAACTAGATGGTACACAAGCTGTTGAAGCTGTTAGTTCACAACTTGGTGAGCTTTTAGGTTAATTATAAAAGCACATTAAAAAACCGCCAATTGGCGGTTTTTTGTTTTAAGGCTGTTTAGCATTGCTTAATCAATGTTATTTAATCGGCTTTACAGCGTTTCAAGTTTCTCAATTACGCTGTTGTATTCTGGTTCAGTTGAAAGGCTACTAACTAATTGTTTATAAATGACGTTATGGCTTTCATCTAAAATAAATACAGTTCGCGTTAATAAGCCCATATCTTTAATAATCAATCCGTATTTTTGGCCAAAATCGCGCCAAACAGAATCTGATAACGTAGTGATTTTATCGATATTTTCAGCTTTGCAAAAACGCTTTTGAGCAAATGGTAAATCAGCACTAATTGTTAGCATTACAACACTTGGAAATTGCGAGGCTACTTTTTCATTGAAATGCTTAGTTTGCAGGCTACAAATACCTGTATCAAGACTTGGCACTACACTTATCAATACAGCTTGGCCTTTGTAATCCTCAAGCGTTACAGGGATGAAGTTGTTATCAACTACTTTGAAATTTGGCGCGCTATCTCCAACAGAGATCCCTTTGCCTAATAAAGTGACTGGTTTGCCTTGTGCAGATACTTTTCCTATGTCTAGCGTGTTTTCTGGGTAATCGGCTGCAATAGCCACAGAGCAAAATGCGCTCAAAGCAAAGGTAAGTGAACGTAACATAAGGTATTTCCTTTTAAATTAACGCAATGGGCGTCAGTGTATTATACTGCGCTATAGTAACCAAGAGATTATACCGCTCTGATGAAGTTGGGATTAGTTCTGCAATATAAAAATTGTAACTGTGCTAAACTTTGATTAACATGAAGTTACAAAATATATCTTCAATAATAAAAATAAAAACCATCATAAAATGATTTTAATGCTCATTACTGGTTTAGAAACAGAGAGATAATATGTCAACATCGGTACTAATATGTGATGACTCAAAATTAGCTAGGCGTCAGCTAGCTCGTTCATTACCTGAAGATTGGGATATTAAAGTTGAATTTGCACTCGACGGCGTTGATTGCATAAAGCAAATAAAGTTAATTGAACCAGAAATACTTTTTCTCGATTTAAACATGCCTGAAATGGATGGGTATGAAGTATTAATCGCTATGAAAGAACAGGGGCTAAACATACTCACTGTTGTTGTCTCTGGTGATATACAGCCAAGTGCACATCAAAGAGTGCTTGAACTTGGTGCTATCGATTTCATTCAAAAACCATGTTCCCCCGAAAAACTAGCCAGCATAATTGAACACCATGGGATTAAAGATAAAGCCATGCGTGAGCGTCTCTCTCATTCGCTTGGAGAGCAAGTCGACCCTGATGTTCGGGATATATACCAAGAACTCACTAACGTTGCTATGGGACAGGCTGGGGATTTACTTGCACGTCTTCTTAATGTGTTTGTAGAGCTACCAATTCCTAATGTGAATATTTTGGAAGTTAATGAACTCGATATGGCGCTGCAGTCTATAGATAATAATGCAGCTACATCGGGTGTGTGCCAGGGCTTTATTGGCGGTGGCATTTCGGGCGAGGCGCTATTACTTTTAAATGATTCAAGCTTTAAAGAAATAGCTTCTTTGATGAATTATGACGGCGAGTTAAACGATAAAATTGAACTTGAGCTGCTTATGGATATTAGTAATATTTTGATAGGCGCTATTTTAACGGGTCTTTCAAAACAGCTCGATATGTCATTTAGCCAAGGGCACCCAATAGTACTTGGCCAACACAGAGATGTGTCTGAGCTGGTTAAATCAAACAAGTCACGTTGGCAACGCACCCTTGCTATAGAGATTAGTTACGGTATTGAAAACCATGATATAAATTGCGACCTCATGCTGTTATTTACTGAAGATTCACTTAAAACTTTGAAGTATAAAGTTGCTTACCTATTAGAAGATTAAGTTATGGCTGCAGATTTAGAAATGAATGAGATCCATTGGCTTATGGATATGTTTAATACCGTTGATATAGGCCTTGTAGTACTTGATAGAGATTATAAGGTGTGTGTATGGAATGGTTTTATGGAAAACCATTCAGGGCTTCTACCAAGCGCAGTAAAAGAT
The DNA here is from genome assembly GCF_040309305.1 of Pseudoalteromonas sp. RB2-MNA-CIBAN-0110. NCBI lineage: Bacteria > Pseudomonadati > Pseudomonadota > Gammaproteobacteria > Alteromonadales > Pseudoalteromonadaceae > Pseudoalteromonas > Pseudoalteromonas sp. RB2-MNA-CIBAN-0110. Next base: position 45,742 of record NZ_JBEOOQ010000013.1, read on the forward strand.
AAAGACCTATTTGATTTATTTCCTGCAATAGACGAAAAATGGTTTAGAAGTAAATCAGAATCGGTTTTTGTTTTAAAAAACCGCTCTTTTACGATTTGGGAGCAGCAGCCATACATTTTTAGGTTTAAAAATTATAGACCTATTACTGGTAAAGCTGATTACATGTATCAAAATGCGACATTTATCCCTCTTACAAATACGATGGGCGAAGTTAGCCATATTTGTATTATTTTGTATGATGTAACAGATGTCGCGGTAAATAAAAAAGAGCTTGAAGAGTTAAACAAAAAATTAGAACAAGTAAGTCAAACAGATAGCTTAACGCAGCTTGCAAACCGTGGACACTGGGAAGGTACGCTACGCCAAGAGTTTTTGAGAGTTAAGCGAAGTGGTGGCTGTAGTACATTATTAATGTTTGATATTGACCACTTTAAAAAAATAAATGATGAATATGGCCATAGCTGTGGTGATGAATCGCTTCGTCATTTATCTAACTTACTACGTACGACGCTGCGCGAAACTGATGTTGCAGGGCGTTATGGCGGTGAAGAGTTTGCAGTAACATTACTTGATACAGATAAAGAAGGCGCTTTTGTATTTGCTGAGCGTTTAAGGGTATTGATTGAAACTAACCCTGTTAAGTATAAACACTTTGAAATAACAATGACGGTAAGTATAGGGCTGGCTGGTAGCAGTAATGATTTTAAAAATCATGAGCGCTGGATAGAGGCTGCAGATAAAGCACTGTACCAATCTAAAAATACAGGGCGAAATAAAGTAATAGCCTACGAAGATATAAAAAATGACGCTTAAGCGTCATTTTTTATATCCAGAATTTAGGGTTAAATAATACCGTGTTTTTATAACCTGCTGAGCAAACCCAATCAGTATGAAAATTTTATTGCTCTTCATTATTGTGTTGTGTGTCGAGAGTCATCTATTGGGCATTGACCAATCATTGAAACCTCACCAGAATTTGACTCTTGCTCTAGTTTTACTTTAAAGCCCCATAATCTGTAAAGATGCTTAAGTACTTCCTCGTGCGAGTTTGCTAAAGGAATGTTGTTATGAGGTACGTAGCGTAGGGTTAGTGAACGGTCACCTCTAATATCAACGTCATATACTTGAATGTTGGGTTCATGATTACTCAAGTTGTACTGCGCTGAGAGCGCTTCTCTTACAGCTTTATAGCCGTTGTCGTTATGTATTGCGCCAATTTCTAAATGGGTATTATTAGTATGGTCAATAATAGTAAATAATTTAAAATCACGAATTAACTTAGGCGATAAAAACTGGCTAATAAAACTCTCATCTTTAAAGTTTTCCATTGCAAAATGCAGTGTATCTAGCCAATTACTGCCTGCATATTCAGGAAACCAGCGTTTATCTTCTTCAGTTGGGTGCTCACATATTCTGCGAATATCAACCATCATATTAAAGCCTAAAGCATATGGGTTAATGCCTGAATAATACTTACTGTTATAAGGTGGCTGATAAACTACGTTGGTATGGCTTTGTAAAGATTCTAACATGAAAGAGTCGGTGAGTTTTCCCTCATCATATAAGTGATTAAGGATGGTGTAATGCCAAAATGTTGCCCAGCCTTCGTTCATTACCTGAGTTTGTTTTTGTGGGTAAAAGTATTGCGAAATTTTACGAACAATACGTATCACTTCACGTTGCCAAGAGTCGAGTAATGGGGCATTTTTTTCAATAAAATACAAAATATTTTCTTGGGGTTCAGAAGGAAAATGGCGTACTTTCTTTTTGGTTTCTTGCTGTTGCTCAGGAATAGTCCGCCATAATTCATTTACTTGCGATTGAAGGTAGTCTTCACGCTCTTGTTGACGTTTTTGTTCTTCAAATAACGATATTTGTTGTGGACGTTTGTAGCGATCGACTCCGTAATTCATTAATGCATGACATGAGTCGAGTAGGGCTTCTACTTGTGTAATACCGTGCTTTTCTTCACAGCGACTTATGTAGTTTTTAGCAAATACCAAGTAATCAATAATTGAGCCAGCATCGGTCCAGGTTTTAAATAAATAGTTACCTTTAAAAAATGAGTTATGTCCGTAACATGCATGTGCCATTACAAGCGCTTGCATAGGTAGGGTATTTTCTTCCATTAAGTACGCAATACAAGGGTCTGAATTTATCACTATTTCGTAAGCGAGACCCATTTGTCCGCGCTTATAATTTTGCTCTGTTTGAATGAACTTTTTACCGTAAGACCAATGGCTGTAGCCAATAGGCATGCCAACGCTTGAATAAGCATCCATCATCTGCTCTGCGGTTATCACTTCAATTTGATTAGGGTAGGTGTCTAACCTGTAGTGAGCTGCAACACGGGCAATTTCACCTTGGTACTCATCTAATAAATCAAAGGTCCAATCTGGGCCATCACTCATTCGTTTATCATTCATAATGCTACCTCGCTTTTGGCTATGCAGAGTTTTGCTGTTGACGACCTTTTTTAAATAGCTCCCTAAAAATTGGGTAAATATCTTCAACGCTTTGAATATGCTGTATGGCGAAATTATTATGGCTGTGTGTTATAGATTCATATTCGCGCCATAGGCTTTGATGAGCACGAGTGGTTATTTCAATATAAGCAAAATAGCGTACTGCGCTTAAGAGCTTATTACGTAAAATTTCACCACACTGCGGGGTGTCGTCCGCCCAGTTATCGCCATCAGAGGCTTGTGCGGCGTATACATTCCACTCGTTTGCGTGATAACGCTCTTTTATTATTTCGTTCATTAATTTAAGTGCGCTTGAAACAATAGTGCCGCCAGTTTCTTGGGAATAAAAAAACTCTTGCTCGTCTACTTCTTTTGCTTGTGTGTGGTGGCGAATATAAACAACGTCTATGTCTTTATAGCTGCGTGTTAAAAATTGATAGAGCAAAATATAAAAGCGCTTTGCCATGTCTTTTGTTGGCTGATCCATTGAGCCTGACACATCCATAATACAAAACATTACCGCTTTGCTGGTGGGGTGAGGGCGCTTTTCGTAATTACGAAAACGTAAATCGTAGTTATCAATAAACGGGACCGATTTAATTTGTAGTTTTAATGCTGCAATTTCTTTTTGTAATAAAGCAATTGCCGCTTTATCGTTATGTGGACCAGCAAGCAGCAGAGCAAGTTGTTCTTCGAGCTCTTTTAAACGGCGTTTTTTACCTGCACTCATGGCAACACGCCGTGCAAGCGAGCCTTGTAATGAGCGGACAATATCAATATTGCTAGGCATACCATCACTACAAAACCCTGCGCGGTGGGTTTTCATTTGCACTAACTTATCAAGCTGGTTCTCTTGTAAGTTAGGAAGTTCTAAATCTTCAAACAGTAAATCAAGGTATTCATCTTTTGATATTGAAAATACAAACTCATCTTGCCCTTCGCCCGAATCGCTGGCGTCACCTTCACCGGCACCGCCGCCTTGTCCGCCTTTAGGGCGCTCAATTTTATCACCTGTAGAAAACTGATCGTTACCAGGGTGAATTTGTTCTCTATTCCCGCCTTGCCCTTGATGAAATGTAGGTTCGCTGATATCGCGTTGTGGAATAGAAATACTCTCACCAGAGCTTGAATCGGTAACGCTGCGTTTGTTAATCGCATCTGAAACTGCTTCTTTAATTTGTTTTTTATAGCGCCTAATAAAGCGCTGGCGATTAAGCGTACTTTTATTTTTTCCGTTTAAACGCCTATCTATAAAATGCGCCATATTGACCTCCTATATACTACGACTATGAAGGTTATTGCGATTTTCTAACCCGTAAATACCACTCAGAAAGCAAGCGAACTTGTTTTTGTGTATAGCCTTTTTCGACCATACGGTTCACAAAGTCTTCGTGCTTTTGCTGATCCTCTGCAGACGTTTTAGTATTAAACGAAATAACAGGAAGTAAATCTTCGGTATTAGAGAACATTTTTTTCTCAATCACCGTGCGTAGTTTTTCGTAGCTTGTCCATAGTGGGTTTTTACCATTGTTATGCGCACGGGCACGCAATACAAAGTTCACTATTTCATTACGGAAATCTTTAGGGTTAGAAATACCTGCTGGCTTTTCTATTTTTTCAAGTTCGGCATTAAGTGCCTCACGGTCAAATAGTTGTCCCGTATCAGGGTCGCGATATTCTTGGTCTTGTATCCAAAAGTCTGCATAAATAACATAACGGTCAAAAATGTTTTGTCCGTATTCTGAATACGATTCTAAATAAGCGGTTTGCAGTTCTTTACCTATAAACTCTACATATTGCGGAATTAAATAGCCTTTTAGAAAGCTTAAATAGCGCTCTTCTATTTCGCTTGAAAATTGTTCGCGCTCTATCTGTTGTTCAAGCACATAGAACAAATGCACCGGATTTGCGGCAACCTCAGTGGTATCAAAGTTAAACACACGAGATAAAATTTTAAACGCAAAGCGAGTAGAGAGCCCCGTCATGCCTTCATCAACACCTGCGTAATCACGATACTCTTGATACGATTTTGCTTTAGGGTCGGTGTCTTTTAGAGTTTCGCCATCGTATACCCGCATTTTTGAATAGATACTTGAATTTTCTGGCTCTTTTAAACGTGATAGCGTTGTAAATTGCGCCAATGTTTTAAGTGTACCCGGTGCGCATGGCGCGTTGTATAGCTCGCTGTGCTCAAGTAATTTGTCGTAAATTTTAATTTCTTCAGTTACACGTAAGCAGTAAGGTACTTTAACAATATAAACACGGTCTAAAAATGCTTCATTGTTTTTATTGTTTTTAAAAGTTTGCCACTCAGATTCATTAGAGTGAGCGAGGATCATGCCATTAAAGGGCAGAGCACTAATGCCTTCTGTTCCGTTGTAGTTACCTTCTTGGGTTGCGGTAAGTAAAGGGTGCAGCACTTTAATCGGTGCTTTAAACATTTCTACAAATTCCATCAGCCCTTGGTTAGCTAAACATAAAGAGCCCGAGTAGGCGTATGCATCAGGATCGTTTTGGGCAAAGTGCTCAAGCTGGCGAATATCTACTTTACCCACTAGCGCCGAAATATCTTGGTTGTTTTCATCTCCAGGTTCGGTTTTGGCAATGCCTATTTGATTTAAAATAGAAGGGTAGCGTTTAACCACTCTAAACTGGCTAATATCACCATTGAATTCTTTTAAGCGTTTACCAGCCCAAGGCGACATAATGGTTTTTAAGTAGCGCGGTTTAATACCGTACTCTTGCTTTAGTACGTCGGCGTCCTCTATTGGGTCAAATAATGCAAGAGGATGGTCGCTTACCGGAGAGCCTTTAATTGAATAAATAGGTACTTGTTGCATTAAATATTTTAGTTTTTCGGCAATAGATGATTTACCCCCACCAACAGGTCCAAGTAAATAGAGCACTTGTTTGCATTCTTCAAGCCCTTGGGCGGCGTGTTTTAAATAAGAGACTATTTGCTCAATGGCATCTTCCATACCATAAAAATCAGTAAAGGCAGGGTAGCGCGCAACTACTCTATTAGAAAATAACCGGCTTAGTCGTGCATCCGTTGCGGTATCTACCATGTTTGGTTCGCCAATTGCCATGAGTAGGCGTTCTGGTGCGCTGGCGTAGGCAGACTTATCGGTTTTACAAATCTCAAGAAATTCAGCGATACTGTATTCTTCTTCCTGTGCCGCTTCGTATCGTGCTTGGTAATGCTCAAAAATCGTCATAATAACCTCCGAAACCCGCTGTAAAAAGGTGCTTACCTTTTAAAGTCTAGTCACGAATGTGTATTTTTGTGCAATAAAATTAAAAATTTAAGTGAAAAAAGATCATGTTACTAAAAGTGTATTATTAAATGATGAGGCGCTTGGGTGTGATAAACAAGAAACAAAAAAAGACGCCTAAGCGTCTTTTTTACATTAGCGTTTAAAGGCTAATTAAGCGAAGTTAGCGTTCGCGAATTCCCAGTTAACAAGCGACCAAAAACCTTTAAGGTAATCTGGACGAACGTTACGGTAATCAATGTAGTAAGCGTGTTCCCATAAATCCACTGTAAGGATTGGAGTAACGCCATCATCAGTTAATGGTGTAGCAGCGTTAGATGTATTAACGATGTCTAGTGAACCATCAGCAAGCTTAACTAACCACGTCCAGCTTGAACCAAAGTTATTTACTGCTTTGTCATTTAATGCATCTTTAAACGCATCAAAAGAACCCCATTTAGCGTTGATTGCATCAGCAACTGCGCCAGTAGGCTCGCCGCCGCCGTTTGGAGATAAGCTGTTCCAGTAAAAAGTATGGTTCCAGATTTGTGCTGCGTTGTTAAATACGCCGCCTTCTGATGAACATACGATCTCTTCTAGAGATTTGTTTTCAAACTCAGTACCAGGGATTAAACCATTAAGCTTAACCACGTATGTGTTGTGGTGTTTGCCATGGTGAAACTCTAGCGTTTCTTTTGAAATATGTGGCTCAAGTGCGTCGATTGCATATGGTAGTGACGGTAGTTCAAATGCCATTTTTTTATCTCCATCTTCTTTGGTTGATAGTCCATTTGGTAATACGTAATGCCTGTTGAAACAGAGCAGTTACCTATACCAAGCGGTAATATAGTGTTACTATAATTGTTGAGTATTTTACTCAAGTTTAAGCAAACAGCAATGCTATTGCGAAAGACTATTTCAATTGCGGCTTTATTTGCCCATTTTAAGTTATATATTTGTGGTCACGATGAGTTATTTTCAAGACCTAAATATATTTAGCTATCGTTACTTTGAGGTTGTAGATGGAAACCATTGATAAAATTAAACAGCAAATTTCAGAAAACCCAATAATCCTTTTCATGAAAGGGTCACCAAAATTACCAAATTGTGGTTTTTCTTCACAAGCATCGCAAGCGTTAATGTCATGTGGTGAACCATTTGCATACGTTGATATTTTACTTAATCCAGACATTCGTGCTGAGCTTCCAGCATACGCAAATTGGCCAACATTCCCGCAATTATGGGTAGATGGCGAATTAGTTGGTGGTTGTGACATTATTATCGAAATGTTTCAACGCGGTGAATTACAGCCGTTAATTACAGAAACTGCTGCTAAATATAAAGAAGCTGACGCAGAGTAATTTATTACTCAACCTGCTATCAGGTTATTAAGCTCTTTAAACACAAAGCCACTTTTTAAGTGGCTTTGTTGTTTTTAATTTTTGTGAATTTACGAATAAGGAAGGCTCACTTGTACGTTTAAGCCGCCCTCTATTTTGTTATGTAAACTTATATGCCCCTGGTGCGCTTCTGCGATTTCTCTGCATAAGGCCAACCCTAAACCACTCCCCGTACTTTTTGTAGAATAAAAGGGCACTAAAGCATTTGCCATTACTTGCTCGCTCATTCCTTTGCCGCAGTCGCTCACATTTATAACACAAGCTTGGGGTACAAATTCGACCTGAATATGTATTTCATTGGAGTTGGAGCCTGACTCGTGTGAATTTTTTAATAGGTTTATGAGCAGCTGCTCGAGTTGGGCTTGATCAGCTTGTAATTCATTGTGTGAATTTTTTATTTCGTAGCTAAATTGCCAGTGATTTTTTAAATTATTGAGTGTGTTTTGCCAGTTAATCCGTGTTTTTTGTGGCTGAGGTAATTTAGCAAACTTGCCATAGCCTTGTACAAATTCAGTTAAATGACTAATTCGCTCATCAATAGTTGCAAATACACGGGCAAGGCGGGGCTCATCAACTTTATTTGCGAGCAATTGTGCGCTGTGTAACATGGACGACATAGGGCCGAGTGAATTATTCAATTCGTGGCTGATAATGCGTATTACCTTTTTCCACACGGCAACTTCTTGGCGACTAAGCTCACGGGTTAATTGTTTAAATATATATAAATGATGCTTTTGGTTATTGAGTAAAAACTCCCCGGTGGCTAAATGCCAAGTTTGCGAGTCTTGATTCTCTATTTCTATATTAAAGAGGCCATCAACACCGTGCTCTATAGCTGCTATTAATTGCAGGGGCGAATTTTCGAGCAATTTACTTAGCTGCATACCTTCAAGGCGGGTTGCGCTATTAAATAAACTACGGCTAATTAAATTACTAAATACCACCGTATTATTATCATTGACCAGTAATAACGCTTGCGGCGAGCTTTGCAATACTTTATCAAGCATTAACTCGCGCTGGTAAATCCATTGTTTTTCTTGGCGAAGCTGTTTAGCGGTTTGATTATAAAGTCGGCATAGTTTTCCAAGTTCATCATTACTTTTATACGCTAGTAAGCTGGAGAGCTCACCATCTTTAAAATTAAGCAACCCGGTTTCAAGCGATTGCATGCCAAGCTTTATTGGTTTGGTGAGAGCTCTTGAAAGCAAGGTGCTAAATGCAAGCGTTAGTAATATTAAAAACAGAGTGTAGTACATATCAAAACCACTAAGTGCGGCAATAATAAAAACAGGCAGCGCGCTACAAAGTGCGCAAATTAACACAACCTTTTGGCTTAGGGTAAAGTGGCTAATAATGTTTGGCATTAATAATCAATACCCATTTTTTGTAATCGACGATAAAGAGCTTGTCGGCTTAAACCAAATTCACGGGCCACTTTGGCTATAACACCTTGATGAGCGCGCATTGCGTGTTCTATTTCCTGTTTGGTCGGTTCTGCTTTTGCTTCTTGTTGAGCAGTAACCGATGACGAAAGTGCAAAGTCATCGACTGTAAGCGCACCTGTTGGTTTTAGTACCGCTACACGTTTACAAGCATTTTCTAGCTCTCGAACGTTACCTGGCCATTTATAATGTTGAAGTGCTTGCTCTGTGTTTATAGTCAGCTCTCGGTGAGGTAAGAAGTGGCTAATGAGTGCTAAAACATCATCTTGCCTTTCGCTAAGGGCAGGCACATTGAGTTCAATTACATTAAGGCGATAATATAAGTCTTCCCTAAATCGACCTTGTTCAATTGCTTGTAGTAAGTTTTCGTTAGTAGCCGATATTACTCGCACATTTACTTTTTGTGTTTGTGTTGAGCCTAAACGTTCAAACTCGCCGGTTTGTACTACGCGTAGTAATTTTATTTGTCCTGAGAGTGGTAAATTACCAATTTCATCTAAAAATAACGTACCGCCATCAGCTGCTTCAAATCGACCAATACGTTGTTTAGTTATCCCCGTGTATGCGCCAGCTTCAGCGCCAAAAAGTTCGGCTTCTATAAGTTCTTGTGGTAGTGCGCCTGCGTTTACCTTAATAAAAGGTTGCGATACAAGTGGGGAGTTTTTTTGAATGATATGCGCAATGCACTCTTTACCACTTCCATTAGGGCCTGTAATTAATGCAGATATATCAGATTTAGCTACTTGTAGCGCCATAGTGACCAGTCGTTCCATAGCCGTGCTTTTAAATATTAGCCCGGCAAGGTCTGCGCTTTTAAATGTACCTTCACGCTCTTGTTGATGGCGATTATGTGTCGCCACTATTTTTTTAGCACTGCCTAGCTCTATTAAGTTACTGATACAAACTAGTAGTTTTGCATCATCCCAGGGTTTTGGTAAGTAATCGGCAGCACCGGCTTTTACAAGCTCAATAGCGGTAGCAAGTTCGGTCCAGGCTGTAATAAGTATAATAGGGAGGTGTGGGTTTATTTCTCGTAGTTCATAAAACAACGTTTTACCTTCTTCGCCAGAGGTTGTGTCGCTGGTAAAGTTCATGTCTTGAATTACAAGCTCAATTCGCTGATAGCGAACTATTTGCAGAGCATCAAACGGATTTGTTGCAGTGACTACCGAAAAGTCGTGGATCTCGAGCAATAACGAAAGTGCGTCGAGTACTGCTTGGTTATCATCAACAATGAGTATTTTATGAGTCATAGGTTATTTTTATAATTTTTTAATGGCTACACTGCCTTACTAAGCAGTGTAGCATAGTGATTTACATATTATTAAATAGTGCGAGTTGCGATACTGGGCGAAATATTAGCAGCGCGTTTAGCCGGCGCTAATACCGCAAGTAAGCTCATTAAAAATACGGCAATGGCGGTAACGGCTATATAACTTGGCGGTAGTGCAGCTACAGAAAAATACTGCATTAACATTTTCCCAAGCAGTATTGCTGTTACTACACCTAAGGCTAAACCTAGGCTACAAATTAATGCATTTTCTACTAAAAAGTAGCTAACAATAGCTGACTTTCTTGCGCCAAGTGCTCTGCGTGTACCAATTTGCTTAGTACGTTTGCTAATATTAAATAAGGTTAAGCCAAAAATACCGAGAGCGGTTATAAGCACTAAAATAGTGATTAATACTATGAGCATGCGCATCATGAGGCGATCTTGAGCGGTATACTCATTTTTTAATTCATCAAGTCCTTTAATGTTATTAATAACGCGTTTGCTGTAATTTTCGAGCATAGCATTTCCTATTTCTTTCATTACAGCTGCTCGCTGACCAGGCTCTGTACGAACGGCAACTTGTGCATAACTTGCTGCTTTAATATAAGGAATAAACGCAAGATTATCGGGTTTACTGTCTTTGAGCCACGGGCCTTTCATTTTTCCGATTACGCCAATAACTTTAAGTGGTAGGTCACCAAAATAAACTATTTTTCCTAAACCATCTCCATCAGGGTAGAGCTCATCAAGTAAGGCTTTAGTGACTATAGTGACGTTGGTGCGCTTTTGTGTAATTTCGTTTGTAACTAGCACTTCATCTTCGGTAAAGTTTCGCCCTGCAATTAAGTTAACGCCGTAGGTATTAATTGCGTGGTCATCTATAAAAAAATAAGCGGTCCTGACACTTAGGCCTTCTTGTGGAGCAGGTTTTAAATTAAAGCTCGAAGCGCTGCCACTCCCTGATAGCGGAATACTACTGCTTAATGCGGCATCGACCACGCCTGGCATTTTTCTAAGCATGCTTTCATCAAGCTCAAACTGCTGACTTAAGTTAATATCAGTACCAAAGGTCATTACATTAAACTTAAATATATCTTGTTCAGGGTAGCCCGTTTCTTGGTTTAAATAGCTAATTCTGTCTTGAATGATAAATGCAGCATTACTGACTATTGCCGTTGTGATTGCAATTTGAATTAGCAGTAATACAGCGCCCACCTTTGAGCGGCATAAGGCGTTGAATATAGGTTTTATTTCTAACATTGTTAAATTCCTTATTGGCTCTTAAGATAAATGGCAGGGTTGGTTTTGCACACTAGCCAAGCTGGGTACAAACCAGCCAAAATGCAGGTTGTAATTGCAATCAATGGAGCGCTCAATAGCATGGTTAAATCCATTGTCGCTAAGTTTTCATAGTAGTCGTAGCTTTGCCCTACGCCCATTAAGCCAAGTTGTGCTAGTACAATTCCTAGCATGCCACCTATAAAGCCAAGCATGGCGACCTCAACTAAGTGCTGTAAAAATATTTGCCTTTTACTAGCACCTAATGCGCGCCTTACACCTACTTCTGGCGCTCTGCGTAAAAACTTAGCTAAAAGTAAACCTAAAATATTGGCTAAGCAGACACCTAAGAACATAAAGCTCAGGCCCACTAAAATTTTATTGTCTTCGGTGACGACGTTGTTGTATTGCATCCATTGGTTTACATCGCGAAGTTTATACTCAAGTTCTTTACGATTAAATCGACCACGTTTTTGTTGTTCTTGCATATAGGCTAATAAGTAATTTTGATAGGCTTGTTTTTGTTCAAGCGTATTTAGCTCTGCCCAAAACTGGATCCATACTTGCTCAGATTGCAGTTTATCTGCAAAGGTTGGTGTGTTTTCGTGTTTCCATCCATTGCTATTGCCCCAACTTACGAGCTCTTTTGCCTTTATTAAGCTAAAGGGCATAAATAACTCTTCTACTTGATTAAATGCACCGTTATTTAAATCATAATATTTAATATTGAGAGGCCAATGGTTAATAACACCAACTACTTGATAGCTTGCATCATCTAAGTAAATCAGTTCTCCGACAGAGTTTTGTCCTGCAAATAGTTTATCGTTTATCTCTTGGGTAATAACAACCACAGGTGCGGCTGAGTTTTCTTGCTCTTTGCTCCAAGCCCCTCCGTATAGAAATGACAAATTAAACATGCTAAAAAAGTCAGGCGTTGTCATGCGAGCATTACCTATAAAAGGTTTTATTTTGTCGGAGTCCAGATAAACTGAAAAGCCGGTACGCATCATAGCCACTTTTTTCTCTGACGTGGGTGCGTTTAATAAGTTCTCAGCATCTTGATAGGTCAGTTGCAGTGGCATGTTATCTTCTGTCCACCACGTACTACCATCGTCCATTGTTTGTAATTGCACACTGTAAAGTTGGCTGCTTTTTTCTGGAATAGGATCGGCCGACATCATGTGATAAACACTAAGGCTGGTCATTGTTATGCCTATACCTATCGCAATGGCAAGTACCATTAAAAAGCTAACCAGTGGGGTGCGCTTGAAGCTGCGCCAACTTAAATCTAAATAATGAATAAACATTAGTTAAACCCCCGATGCTGTTTTTATAGTTTGCGCGCCCTGATAAAGCGTAAAGTCGGCAAGTTGTCCATCAACTACTTGAATATTACGCGGAGCACGGCGGGCTAATTCGCTATCATGCGTTACCATTACAATAGTGGCACCGTCGCGATTGATTTGTTCAAGTAACTCCATAACTTGGCGAGCCATTAAGCTGTCAAGGTTACCTGTTGGCTCATCGGCAAGTAAAAAACGAGGTTTACCAGCAAGCGCACGGGCTATTGCCACACGTTGTTGCTGGCCACCAGAGAGTTGTTGAGGTAAGTGTTTAGCGCGAGATGCTAAACCAACTTGTTCAAGGCATTGCTCAATTCGACGTTTTCGCTCATTTGCTTTAATCCCTCTGTAGCGAAGAGGAACTTCTATGTTTTCATATAAATTTAAATCGGGGATCAAATTAAAGCCTTGGAATATAAAGCCAATTTTTTGATTACGTAAATCAGCACGTTGGTTATCGTTTAGGCTGCCAACATTAACGCCATCCAACAGGTATTCACCTTCGTTAAAAGGCTCGAGCATACCTGCAATATTTAAAAAGGTTGTTTTTCCTGAGCCGCTAGGACCAGTAACAGCAATAAATTCGCCTTCGTTTACTTGCAGATTAAAATCTCGAAGCGCATGGGTTTGTACCATTTCTGTTTGGTATACTTTACTTACATTGTTCATTTGTAACATGGTTGTTCCTAATTATTTTTAGCGTTGGTTGAGAACGTCTGTTTAATTTAATAAAATCGTGTTGGCTTGCTTAAAGTCGCTGTAGCTTGAAATAATAATTTCATCGTTTTCTTTTAGTCCGCTTAAAAGCTCAACCGCATTAATGCTGGTGGCGCCTATTATAATAGGTATACGCTTTGCGATATTGCCATCGACTTTATAAGCTATAATTCCGCCTTGCTGCATAAATGCACCACGCTTTACTTGCATTACACCTTCTCGGTTGTCGAGTAAAATACGTGCAGTTAAGCGTTGGTTCTGACGAATGTTGTTAGTAACACCTTTAAACCGGACGCGTGCGGTTACTTCACGATTATTAACTTCTGGTGATATGGCGGATAAATTCCCCATCACTGTTTCATTGCCTAACTTAAGCTCTACTTCCATACCGAGCCCTAATTCGTTTGCGTAACTTTCAGGAACTTGGAGTTCGGCTTCAAAATTACTTAAGTCGACGAGAGTCATAAGAGGTTGGCTTTGCGTCACTGCGGCTTTTTGTTGCACTAATAGGTTACCCACGATCCCTGTAACGGTAGCTTTAATAGATAGGTTGCTTACTTTTCGGATTAAGTCATCAACAATAAGTTGTTGGCGGGTTACATCACTTTTAGCAGCTTGTAGTTCAAAAGCGAGCGTGTCTTTGGCAAGCAATACCTCTTGCTGCGCATGCTTATAGGAGAGATTAGCTCGGGATAAATCATCAACTGCTTTTTCTAGATCAATTTGGCTAATTAAGTGCTTTTGTATTGATAACTGTGCGCGACGATTTTCGCGCTCAGCGGCGTTAAGCTCGACTTGTGCCATATCGAGTGTTTTATTTAAGGTGAGTGTTTGGCGTCTTGCTTGCAAATGTTGCCTTTGCTGTTCGCCTTCAAGTCTTTTAAGTACAGACTCCTGTTGCTTCAATTCATTAGTTAACTCAGGGCTTTGCAGCAGGGCAAGTGTGTCGCCTTGCTTTACTGTATCGCCGGCCTTTACTTTTAAATCTATAAATCCACGTTCTGGACTGTAGATTTTAGGAGCATTAGCAGCAACAATTTTACCACTGGCGGCAATGTCTCGAATGAGCGCTTTAACATGTACTTTTGCAATCTGTACTTTTGAGCGGCTAATAGAGCTTTTAGCGCTATGGCTCGTTAAAAAAATATAAGCAATTGCAGAGACCACAATGAAAACAATCGCAGTGATTATCGCGTATTTTTTATAGCTTATAGGTGCCTTTACTTGTACGTCTTGTGCGCTGGTATCTTTAATCATTTAATTTCCCCTAAATTGCTTTTATGTATTTTTCGCACAGCAGTAATAAAGCTGCTGTGCAAATAGCGGCAATAGGAGAGAGTAAAAATAAGCTTAGAGTAAACATAGTAATTCCAATTAGCGATTATATATAAAGCTATACGATTAATATGCCAATTATTATCCTATTGATATTTAAGTGATTTTGTTTTTTTGTTATTGAAATTTATGTCCGCGGACAGTTTATGTGTCCGCATCGGACATAGTTTTAAATAAAAATTCACTATTAACGTACAAAAAATGACATGAACTTTCATAACTATACTAATGAGCAGCAATAATCGGGGATGTTAAGCCATTAAAGTAATGAAATAGCATAAAACTATCTAAATGTTAACTGAATAGCCCCTCTAGCGCTGAATACTTATTCACTTTCGCTTGCCTTTACGTTTACGTAAGCTGGTACGCTGAAGGCTCGTGTTTTTTACAATATGTTAAACTTGACACCAGTGTCATGAAAAAATAGTGGTTAAAATAACGCTAAATGTTAAAAATAATGATAAAAAGAAATCTTGCTATGAAGTGAGAAATATTCAAGAATGTGAATATGTATTCAAAGTGCTATTGACTCTATTTAAGATAGAGGCTAGTTTTGTCCGTCTGTTAGCAAATCGTCGAGCAGTTCATCCACGCTAACAGTGCAGCAAGGGGAGGGGTCTATGTTATACGACTCAAAGTTAGAAAAAGAAAATTGTGGCTTTGGCTTAATAGCTCAAGTTAATGGTCAAGCTAGTCATAGGCTTATTCGTACTGCTATTACGGGGCTTGATCGCATGCAGCACCGTGGTGGTATATCTGCCGATGGTAAAACA
Source organism: Pseudoalteromonas sp. RB2-MNA-CIBAN-0110 (assembly GCF_040309305.1). Lineage (NCBI taxonomy): Bacteria > Pseudomonadati > Pseudomonadota > Gammaproteobacteria > Alteromonadales > Pseudoalteromonadaceae > Pseudoalteromonas > Pseudoalteromonas sp. RB2-MNA-CIBAN-0110. Next base: position 61,022 of record NZ_JBEOOQ010000013.1, read on the forward strand.
GGTGATGGCTGTGGTTTATTATTACAAAAACCAGATAGCTTTTTCCGTGCTATTGCTAGTGAACATAACTGGCACTTAGGCAAAAACTACGCAGTGGGTATGATATTTTTAAATTCAGACCCTGTTTTAGCGCAAGCTGCAAAACAAATACTTAGCGAAGAATTAGAAAAAGAAACGTTAAATATTTTAGGTTGGCGCGTTGTGCCAACTGACCCATCTATGTTGGGTCCTATTGCTGTACAGCAATTACCAGGTTTTGAACAAATTTTTGTTAGCGCGCCAGAAGGTTGGCGTTCTAAAGACTTAGAGCGTCGCTTATATGTAGCACGCCGCCGCGCTGAAAAGCGCATTGTTGATGACGAAGCTTTCTATATCGCAAGTCTATCTGGTTTGGTAACTATCTATAAAGGCTTAATGATGCCTGCAGATTTACCAAATTTTTACCTAGATTTAGCTGATATTCGTATGACGAGTGCGATTTGTGTTTTCCATCAGCGCTTTTCTACTAATACTCAGCCGCGTTGGCCTTTAGCTCAACCTTTCCGCTATTTAGCACACAATGGTGAAATTAATACTATTGAAGGTAACCGCCAGTGGGCACGCGCACGTTCATATAAGTTTGCGTCACCGCTTATTCCTGATTTACAAAGCGCAGCGCCGTTTGTAAACGAAACCGGCTCTGATTCATCAAGCCTAGATAATATGCTTGAGCTATTTTTAGCTGGTGGCATGGATTTATTCCGCGCTATGCGTATGCTCGTACCACCTGCATGGCAGAAAAACCGTGCAATGGACGACGATTTACGTGCATTTTACGACTTTAACTCTATGCATATGGAACCATGGGATGGCCCGGCAGGTATTGTAATGTCTGATGGTCGTTTTGCGGCTTGTAACCTTGACCGTAATGGACTTCGCCCAGCGCGTTATGTAATTACACAAGATGGCTTTATTACGCTTGCATCAGAAGTGGGTATTTGGGATTACACTGCCGATGAAGTAGTTGAAAAAGGCCGTGTTGGTCCAGGTGAATTATTAGTTATTGATACTAAGCTTGGCAAAATTTGGCACTCAGATGAAATCGATCAAGATTTAAAGTCTCGCCATCCTTACAAGTCATGGCTTGAGGAGAACGTTAAGCGTTTAGTTCCATTTGAAGAGCTTACTGAACAAGACGCCGGAAATCGCTCATTTGATGACGAAACGCTAGCTAAATATCAAAAAATGTTTGGTTATACCAACGAAGAGCTTGATAGCGTTATTCGTGTAATGGGTGAAAACGGCCAAGAAGCAACCGGCTCAATGGGTGATGACACGCCATTTGCTGTGCTTAGTGAAGGGCATCGTTCGCTTTATGATTACTTCCGCCAAAAATTTGCGCAAGTAACAAACCCACCTATCGATCCACTGCGTGAAAATCATGTAATGTCACTTGCGACATGTATTGGTAGTGAGCAAAACGTATTTAACGAAACAACAGGCCATGCTAAGCGCCTACAGTTTGATACGCCAATTTTAATGTACGCAGATATGCAGCAGCTATTAAATGCTGATGAAGCGCATTACAGCTACTGTAAAATTGATATTACCTACACAGTTGAAGAAGGTTTAGAAAATGCGGTAACGCGTATTTGTGACCAAGCACAAGAAAAAGCAGCCGCTGGTTGTATAATGCTTATTTTAACTGACCGTAACTTTAATGAAGCAAATTTGCCGATTCCAGCAGCTATGGCTGTAGGTGCGGTACAAAAACGATTAGTTGATAACAATCTTCGCTGTGAATCAAACATTATCATTGAAACCGGTAGCGTGCGTGATGCGCATCAGTTTGCTGTGTTATTAGGCTTTGGTGCTACGGCAATTTATCCATACCTTGCGTATGAATCGTTAGTTGCAATGAGCGACAGCAAAATTATTAATAAGTCGTATTGCGAAGTAACTCTTGCTTACCGTAAAGCCATTAACAAGGGCTTATACAAAATCATGTCTAAAATGGGCATAAGTACGGTTGCATCATATCGCTGCTCAATGTTGTTTGAAGCGGTTGGTTTATCTGACGCTATTGTTGAAATGTGCTTTAAAGGTGTGGCGAGTCGCATACAGGGCGCATGCTTTACCGACTTTGATGACGATCAGCAAAGCTTACACAAACTCGCTCTAAGTAAGCGTAAATTATTAAGCCACGGCGGCTTGTTTAAGTACGTACATGGCGGCGAGTATCATGCTTATAATCCTGATGTAATCCAAACCCTGCAAAAAGCAGTTCGTTCTGGTGAATATAGTGATTACAGTGAATATGCAAAACTTGTTAATACGCGTCCTATTGCCACTTTACGTGACATGCTTGCGCTTAAAATTCCAGAGCAAGGCATTAGCATCGATGATGTAGAGCCTGCAGAAAACCTATACAAGCGTTTCGATTCAGCAGCAATGAGTATTGGTGCATTATCGCCAGAAGCGCATGAGGCTCTAGCAATTGCAATGAACCGCTTAGGTGGTTGTTCAAACTCTGGTGAAGGCGGTGAAGATAAGCTGCGTTATGGTACCGAGAAAAACTCGCGTATTAAGCAAGTCGCTTCAGGTCGATTTGGCGTAACGCCGCATTACTTACGCAGTGCTGACGTTATTCAAATTAAAGTAGCGCAAGGTGCAAAACCAGGCGAAGGCGGTCAATTACCTGGTGAAAAAGTAACCCCATATATTGCTAAGCTTCGTTATTCTGTTCCAGGTGTTACGTTAATTTCGCCACCACCACATCACGATATTTACTCAATTGAAGATTTAGCGCAGCTAATTTTCGATTTAAAACAAGTAAACCCTAAAGCACTTATTTCTGTAAAACTGGTTTCAGAACCAGGCGTAGGAACCATTGCAACGGGTGTTGCTAAAGCGTATGCCGATTTAATTACTATTTCTGGCTACGACGGCGGTACAGGCGCAAGCCCACTTACTTCAGTTAAATATGCAGGTAGCCCATGGGAACTAGGACTTGCAGAAACGCAGCAAGCCCTTGTTGAAAATGGACTGCGTCATCGTATTCGCTTGCAAACAGATGGTGGCTTAAAAACGGGTTTAGATATAATTAAAGCGGCAATTTTAGGTGCAGAAAGCTTTGGCTTTGGTACCGGCCCAATGGTTGCGCTTGGTTGTAAATACTTACGAATTTGCCATTTAAATAACTGTGCGACCGGTGTTGCAACACAAGACGAAACACTTCGTCAAAAGCATTACCACGGCTTACCAGAAATGGCTATGAACTACTTTAAGTTTATAGCGCAAGAAGCACGTGAAATCATGGCTAGCTTAGGTGTTGTAAATTTAACTGATTTAATCGGTCGTTTAGATTTGCTTGAAGCAATTGAAGGCAAAACAGCAAAACAGAAGAAAATTGATTTATCTTCCGTAATTGCTCAGCCTAATAACCCAACAGGTGAAACACTTTATTGCAGTGCGCCTAATAGCTCACATTATTTAGGAAAACTTAATGAGAGCCTACTTGCTAAGGCGCAAGAAGCAATTGATGCTTCAAGCGGTATTTCACTAGTAAGTCGTATTTGTAATACGGACAGATCGGTAGGTGCAATGCTTTCTGGCTATATTGCTGATAAATATGGCAACCAAGGTATGGCGGCAGATCCTGTAGCAATTGAGCTACACGGTACTGCGGGTCAATCATTTGGTGTGTGGAATGCCGGCGGCCTTGAAATGACACTGGTTGGCGATGCAAACGATTACGTAGGTAAAGGCATGGCGGGCGGTAAGCTAGTTATTCGTCCACCACTTGGCTCGTCGTTCGAAAGTCACAAAGCCACAATTGCAGGCAACACATGTTTATACGGTGCAACAGGCGGCAAACTGTTTGCTGCAGGTTGTGCAGGCGAGCGCTTTGCAGTTCGTAACTCAGGTGTGCAAGCGGTTGTTGAAGGTGTAGGTGACAACTGTTGTGAATACATGACGGGCGGCGTTGTATGTGTACTGGGCAATGTAGGCGTTAACTTTGGCGCGGGTATGACAGGTGGTTTTGCTTATATTTTAGATGAGCGAAATGATTTTGAAAAACGCATTAATCCAGAGCTTGTCGAAATAGTAACACTAGACGAATTAACGTCGCATCAAGAACATTTACGCGGCTTAATTGCTGAGCATTTAGAGCTTACGGGTTCGTGCAGAGCAGAAAGTATTTTGGCTAACTTTGAATTGTACTTACCGATGTTCAAATTAGTAAAACCAATATCAAGTGACGTAAAAAGTTTACTCGGGCATCGCGCTCGCAGTAGTGCCGAACTACGTGTTCAGGCGCAATAAGGGGGCAGTATGAGCGAAAATGTATATCAATTTATAGACGTGCAGCGTGTAGACCCACGCAAAAAACCAATCTCGTCACGTAAAAAATCTTTCGTAGAAATTTACGAACCCTTTTCAGAGAATCAGGTTAACTCACAAGCTGACCGCTGTTTAGATTGTGGTAACCCATACTGTGAGTGGAAATGTCCAGTACATAACTACATTCCACAATGGTTAAAGTTAATACGCACGGGCCGTATTATAGAGGCGGCTGAGCTTTCTCATCGTACAAATAGCTTACCAGAGGTTTGTGGGCGTGTTTGCCCACAAGACCGCTTGTGTGAAGGCTCGTGTACGCTCGATGAAGAGTTTGGTGCGGTTACAATAGGTAATATTGAAAAATACATTACTGATGAGGCATTTAAAATGGGCTGGAAGCCTGATATGTCTTATGTAACATGGACTGACAAAAAAGTAGCCATTATTGGTGCGGGCCCTGCAGGTTTAGGGTGTGCTGATATTTTAGTGCGAAATGGCGTTAAACCAGTAGTGTTTGATCGTCACCCAGAAATAGGTGGACTACTCACATTTGGTATTCCTTCTTTTAAACTTGAAAAATCAGTAATGCAAAAGCGCCGTGAAATTTTCACTGAAATGGGCGTAGAATTTAAGTTAAATGTTGAAGTAGGTGTTGATATTACACTTGATCAAATTTTAGCTGATTACGACGCTGTGTTTTTAGGGGTTGGTACGTATCAGAGTATGCGTGCAGGTCTTGAAAATGAAGATGCATCGGGTGTTCACGATGCATTGCCGTTTTTGATTGGTAACACGAACCGTGTAATGGGCTACGACGAGACAAAACAACCGTGTATTGATATGGCTAATCAAAAAGTAGTTGTACTTGGCGGTGGTGATACAGCGATGGACTGTGTGCGTACGTCTATTCGACAAAATGCTGCAAAAGTAACGTGTGCTTATCGTCGTGATAAAGAAAATATGCCAGGCTCTAAACGTGAAGTTAAAAACGCGAAAGAAGAAGGCGTTATATTTACGTATAACGTTCAGCCTAAAGGCATTGTACTGAACGATAAAGGTAAAGTGACCGGCGTTAAAATGGTTAAAACTAAATTAGGCGAACCTGACGCAAAAGGCAGAAGCCGTGCTGAAGAAGTACCTGGTTCAGAACATGTTATTGAAGCAGATCAAGTTATTATGGCGTTTGGTTTCCAGCCTCACAAAATGGATTGGTTAGAAAAATACGATGTAGAAATAAACAACTGGGGCGGTATTAACGCACCAGAGCAAGGTGAGTTTACACATCAAACTACTAACCCTAAAATATTTGCTGGTGGCGACATTGTACGTGGTTCAGATTTAGTGGTAACTGCTATTTTTGAAGGACGTAACGCTGCAGAAGGTATTATGGATTACTTAAAAGTTTAATTTTTCGTGTTAAAATAACGATATTTAAAGCAAGCCAAGTGGCTTGCTTTTTTATTTGTTTTATCCAAATGTAATGTCAACGTAATTAGTGACAAATGGGGCTATATTTATACCACCTTTTGTATGGCTTTCTTGAACAACACCTTTTGTTAGTAACTTCATGTAGAAACCTTATATAGTAACTTTCAAAGAAACTGCTTTGTTATTATGGGTTGTTCTTTATAAGCCAAATGCGATTTCTTTGGGTATCTACTAAGCGGCTTTCAGGGCTCGTTTCATATATATAAACGTTATCGACACTTCTTTCTTCTATGTCGTTTATATACTCCAATACCAATTCGCTTAATTAAGTAATCTATTTTGAGATAACAAAATTATGTCGATAATGAGGCTAAAGTTTCGCTACTTAGGTGTTCTCGGCAATTACCTCTACATTGCTTTGTATTCATGCAGTCGTATCTCGAAAGTTTTAATGCAGTTAGCGCCAAGTTCAATCCTTGAAATTGATTGAGTATTATCGCGGATTGGTATAATGCGTGTATTTTTTTGTAACGGCACTTTTATTGATTAATGTGTTGTTTACTCGGTCCAGGCACAATTCATAGAATAGTTACTACCATCTTTAACTATGCAGGTTTAAATTATTTTTTGACTACCAGTCAGTTCGATTATTGCAGGAATAAAAGGGCGTACTTATATAATTTAGCAAATGGTATTAGTGCCAAGCAATTTAATATCGTAAAAATGTACTTACCTGAGATAAATGCAAGAGGCTAAAAATAAGTGCACAATTGTCAGCGCTAATTACTAACCTTAATAGTTGATTTAAATATAAAGTAGGTTCATTATTGCACGCTGTTTACGGTTTGCTTACTTTATATCTATAAGTTTGCTTTTATACATTAATAAATAAATAGAAATTATGTACGAATATTCAAACAATTTAGAAAGGAAGCTCATTGTTCGGTTCTTTTCCTCAATAGGCTTTATAGCAACGTTTTCGATGGCTAGCTTAGCATTTATTAACAGCAGCTATTTATTAGCATTTACTTTGGTTGTTTCTTCGTTTGTTTACTTATTGGCGTTTAATATAGGTAGAGGTGTAGAGAAGTCTGCAACTGTAATTTTATATAACCTGTATGCACTGATGTTTTATCTTGTACTTACAGGAGGAGCACAAGGTACAGGGCCTATATGGATATTTATAGTGTCTCCTGTTACTTATTCAATTCGAGGGCTTAAACGAGGGACGTTTGATATTGTTTTATTTTTATCGGCAATTGTTCTCGGTTTCTATTGCGCTGATACATTTAATATATATGACTACAATCCTGAGCAGTTTCCAGTCAGAATCATACTCGCTTTTATAATTGTTGCATCGCTGAGTGGTTATTACGAATTTTCAAGAGAAAAATACAGCAGTAAATTAATTGCTTTAAGCCAAAAAAATGAATTTTTAGCAACTATAGATCCACTCACTAATCTGCCAAACCGTCGTTTCACTATGAATAAGCTTATAGCTTTTAAAAATGAGCTTAAAAATAATAATATTCCGTTTGTAATATTATTAGCTGATGTAGATAATTTTAAAAAAATTAATGATCAATTCGGCCATGATTTTGGCGATGAAGCTCTTATCCATTTAGCCAAAACATTTGAAAATAATATTCCGCAAAATGCGATTGCTTCACGTTGGGGCGGTGAGGAGTTTTTAATTGTGATTCCAAATGTAACCGTTGATGAGGGCGAGCTCGTTGCAGAAAAAATCCATAATGCCCTTAAAGCTTCAGCTGTAAGCTTATTTTCAGATAGTGTAAATATAACGCTAAGTATTGGCATCACAGCTGCAAACGCTGAGCGCTCAATTGACCTAGATATTAAGCATGCTGATGAACTACTTTATAAAGCAAAAGAGCAAGGTAAAAACAGAACGTGCTCTTTTTAAATGTTTATTTACTTTAATCCATTGAAAACGAATCAAGGGATGGCCTTATTTTAGCCTTTCTGCGTTTTAAGCTCATGTAGCATATTACAATACACGTAATCTGCATTGTAATTAAAACCCAATAACTAACACCTAAATCACTTAGTCCATTTATTTTTTCGCTAGTAAAGTAATAGGCCACAACGATTAGTTGAAAAACTAAAAAGCTATTTAAAAACTTAAATAAACGTTGTTTAAAACAAGTATGTTTATATTTACTAAATATAATTAAACAGGTGCTTAGTACTAATAACAACCAACTTAAAATTATACAAAAATCAACTAAAGTACTGTGCATTATTTAATCCTTGAAGACGTTATTTACTAACACATTAGGCGTGAGCCATTATTAGTTCTTTAGCATTTGCTTTAGCTGTTTTGCTTATGTTATCGCCGCCAAGTAAACGGGCTATTTCATTAATACGGCCATCTTTATTTAAAGGCAGCATATGAGTAAACGTTTCGCCTTGTGCTATTTCTTTAGCTACAAAAAATTGCTGATGTGCACTACTGGCAACTTGCGGTAAATGAGTAACACAAATTACTTGAGTCGACTTACCTAATTGGCGTAATAACTTACCTACAGCAGATGCCGTTGGGCCAGAAATACCTACATCAACTTCATCAAAAATAAGCGTTGGGGTTGTTACTTTTTGGGCAATAATTACTTGTATAGCAAGACTTATACGAGAAAGCTCACCACCTGATGCTACTTTAGCTAATGGCTGAAGTGGTTGTCCCGGATTAGTTGATACTAAAAACGAGACATTATCAAAGCCTAGGCTGTTTGGTGTACGATTACTCTCTTGAGTTAAGGCTATTTCAAAAACACCGTTTTCCATTGATAAATTAGCCATGCTTTCACTTATTAGTGTGTTAAGTGTATTAGCATACTCGCAGCGGCTTTTACTTAATTCATCAGCAGTTTGCTTGTAACTAAGTAACGCGCTTTCTATTTCTGACTCAAGCTGCTCCAGACGATTACTATTATTACTTATTGACTCAAGTTCTTGAGCAATCGATTGATGAAACTCAACTAACTGCTGTGGTTTTATATGATGCTTACGCGCTAAATCCATCGCTCCACTTAGCCTATTTTCTACTTCAACTAAGCGTGCCGGGTCTAAATCTGCTTGCTCAGTGTAATTGCGCACTTCGCGGCTTGCTTCTTCAACTTGTACAGCGGCTTCGCTAAGCATAGCAGCTACGCTTGCTAAACTTTCGTCATATTGAGCCAGTTCGGTAAATTGTTGAGCGCTGTGCTGTAGTAATGAGCAAGCGTTTTGCTCATCACTTTCATATAAGTGTTGTAACTCACGTTGGCACGATTCTAATATTGTTTGGCTATTGCTTAGTTTGTAATGCTCAGCCTCAATTAAATCAAACTCATTTTCTTGTAATGCAAATTCATCAAGCTCAGCAACTTGATACTCTAACAATTGTTTTTGCGCTGCTTGTTGCTGCTGTTGTTGTTCTAAGTGTTTAAATTCTTTTTGTAAGTTAGCAAACTGTTTATAGTTTTTATTTACTGAGTTTACTAAGTGGTGATGCCCTGCATAGGCATCTAAAAGCTGTAACTGATGCTCAGCTTTTAATAAATATTGGTGGGCATGTTGTCCATGAATAGATATTAAATATTGACCAAGTTCTTTTAATTGTGATGCGGTAACTGCACTACCATTAATATAGCTTTTACTACGGCCATTTTTACAAACAACACGACGTAATAAGCACTCGTTGTCAGAAGTGCTTAGCATATGTTGCTCTAAAAATGCTTGAGCAAGCGGTAGATCTTTTAAGTCAAATTGTGCACATACTTCTGCTTTATCAGAGCTTGGGCGAACTGCTGATGCTTCAGCGCGCTCACCTAAGCATAGCGATAGGGCATCAATAGCAATAGATTTACCAGCACCTGTCTCACCTGTGATCGCAGTCATACCGCTGCGCCATTCGGTGCTTAAATTACTTACGATTGCAAAATTTTTAACTTCTAAACCAATTAACATACTGTTTATCCATCCAGTCAATTAACTGTTAATTTATACAGTGTTTTGGTTTTTTGCAAATTAATTTTTTATTATTTACGCAACACTTACATCTTGAGTAAACTGTGTATCGGAAGTTTGGGAAGATGCATCAATTTGATCATCAACAATATCAGTAGGTTGTATACTCTCTTCGGTTTTAAGCAGAGCAATGAGGGGAGGTAATGTATTAATATAAAAACTCTTATTGTACAAAATTCCTTGCTGGGGCAACTCAGATACAAAGTACTGTATATTATCGATCAATGGTTGAATTATATTTGTTTGATTGGTTTTAATTAACTCGTTGGACAACGTATTAATTAGTAGGTCGGCGGTATCTTCAAGCTGTTGCAAGTTCTCGTCTGTATGTGATTGAACAACAAAAAAATTATTTACAATAGCTTGAATGCGAGGAACGTATTTTGGGCGAATTATTTTAGCATCAAGTAGATCATTAAGCTTTGCTTTAAGGCGCGTATTTACATGCGAAACACGTTCATTAAATAGCTTTTTTCTAGCTTCTATCGCTTTTTTACGGTTACTCTCAATTTTGAGGTAACTGTATAAAAGTGTAATTAATAGCAGTAAAGCAAAGAATACTACATAAGTCATTGCTACTCGTTCCTAAATTAGTTGATTATTATTTTAAGTCGCCATTTTGCTTTATAGTACTAAATTTGGCAATAAAATTAGTACAAACGACTACCCCAATTCAGTTTTGTACGTAAAACGTTGTAGTAAGAGTAGTTTTTTGGATGAATTAAGCGCAATTGTTTATCGGCTTTTTTAATTACTACCTCATCGCCGGGTAATACGGCTAGCACTACGTGGCTGTCGCAGCTTACCTGTAGGCTATCTGTATTTTCTAGGCTTAGCTTTAAACGAACTTCATTATCGGCATCTACCACTAAAGGTCTGCTAGATAAGGTATGAGGAAACATAGGTACTAACGATATAGCATTTAGTTCTGGCGTTAATATTGGACCGCCACCTGAAAGTGAATACGCCGTAGAGCCTGTCGGGGTTGATACTATTAAACCATCGGAGCGCTGAGAAAACACAAAGTCATTATTTATAAAAGCTTCAAATTCAATCATGTGCGCTACTTTATCGGCATGAAGTACCGCTTCGTTAACGGCTGAGTTTGCACTTTTTAATTCGTTGTGGCGATATACTTCTACTTCTAATAAAAAACGTTTTTCTTCAAGATACTCACCACTGAGTACTTGCTCTAAGCTCGCTTCAAACCCTTCGGGGTTTAAATCAGTTAAAAAGCCAAGGTTGCCTCTATTTACACCAATTACAGCAATGTTAAAGCGCGCAAGTACGCGTGCTGCGCCAAGCATATTGCCATCACCACCTACAACAATGGCTAAATCGGCTTGTTCACCTAAGTCGACTAACTTAACAAGTTTGTCATGCGGAATATCGTCTAACTGACTCCCTGTGCGTTTTTCTACTATTACCTCAAAGCCAAGCGCAAGTAAAAAGGTATGTAAACGCTGAAGGGTAGCAGCGGCTCCCGGGTGATTAGGTTTGCCAATTAGGCCTATGGTGTTAAAAGGAGAGTCCATAATGTACGCACAAAGAGATTTAATAATAGTAGAGTAACTCAAAACAGAAGTGTTTGAAAATACAGATTATAGCAATACTATAAACCTTCAATTTTATTCGTAGTGAGTTAGCTGCACGACTTGAAAAAGAACTAAACGCCCCGATATCTCTTTCATGCAACAAGATGTAGATACCATGAAACTAAACCCACGAGATCAGCAAATTTTTTCAGCTGTTATGAACATGTACTGTAATGGTGAAGGCTTGCCTGTTCCATCAACAAAAATTGCCAAGCTCAAAGGCATGGCAGTGTGTTCGGCTACGGTTCGTAATGCTATGGCTCGCTTAGAAAAAGTGGGCTTATTGTATTCACCTCATACATCCGCAGGGCGAGTGCCGACAAATGAAGGGTTTGATTATTGGTTTGACGAATTTTTTGTGCTTGCTGATATTGCTAATTATTGGCAACCACAGCAGTCACAACTCGTTGAGCTAGCGCATGGTTTGAGCCAAAAATACCAAGTATGTTGTTGTGTTGGTTTACCTCAAGCCAGTTCACAGCAAGTGTTTAGAGTAGAAGTGCTTGATTTTGATTCTACCGACTGGCTTATTTTATTAATAGATAGGGCAGGGCAGAGTCACAATATTTGTATTGATAAACCTCATGATTCGTCAGACTCTGTTCGCTATCAATTTGCCACGTGGTTGAATACTGTATTTAGCCAACAAACCTTAATGGAAGGTTTGTACCGTATGCAAGCTATGGCAAATACAGCGCCTCGAAATTGTCATGATTCGCTTAATCAATGGACGCGACAACTAAGCCAAAAATTAGGCTCAGATAATAGTATTGTTGTTGGTGAAAATTACCTCTACAAACAAATAGACTGCGAACAAAGTTTAAATATTGGTGTTTCGTTTTTAAATTATGTAGAAGATAAACTCGCTTTTAAAAATGGTGTATCGGTACTTAATAGCGAAAAATTACCTTTTACTGAGTGCGATGAATTAATTGTAATAAGCGTGCCGTACTTTAAAAATCAAGAATATCAAAGCCGTTTTTGTATAATTTGTCCTAAATCAGCGCAGATTGAAGAAATAATTCAAGAATTTAAATTAATTGAGGCATCTAACTCTTGAATCTTTTTATTCAATCCCCATAATTACCGCAGTTGTAAAGAATTGGAGCACGTATTTTATGTCTGAGCAGACACAAAACCCTGAGCAAGAAGTAGAATTAAACGAAGAAATTTCTAAAATGCAGGCTGATGTAGAAGCAGCAGTAGAAGCCGCTGATCAGCATGCAGAACAAGAACAAAGCCCTGAAGCAGAAATTGCGATGTTATATGCAGAGCTTGAAGCTGCAAAGCAAACAATTGCTGATCAAAAAGACGGTGTTGTTCGTGCCGCAGCAGATGTAGATAATATTCGTCGTCGTGCAGCACAAGATGTAGAAAAAGCGCATAAATTTGCACTAGAAAAATTTGCTAACGAATTACTACCTGTAATTGATAACCTTGAACGTGCTATTGAATTTTCTGATAAAGAAAATGAGACACTAAAGCCGTTGCTTGAAGGTATCGATATGACGGTTAAGAGCTTTAATGATGCTGTTTCTAAATTTGGTGTTGAAATTGTAAACCCACAAGGTGAGCAGTTTAATCCAGATTTTCATCAAGCAATGTCAATTCAACCAAGTAACGATGTAACACCTAATACAGTACTTGCTGTTATGCAAAAAGGTTACACATTGAATGGTCGTTTATTACGCCCTGCAATGGTTATGGTTTCTAAAGCTGCTGACGCTTAATTAATTTAAGATTATTAGCTTTGATAAAAATGCCTCATATTGAGGCATTTTTTTTGTCTTTTTTATAGTGAATTAGCTGTACGAGCATAGTGAGTAACACAGCACTAAACATTAAACTTGAAAATGGCACTGCGCTTTTTGCATGCATAATGGCGAGTAGCGGGCCAACTAATGCACCACTACCAAAACGAAGTGTGCCAATTACGGCCGTTGCCGTACCTGTGTTTCTTTCAAACTTCATTAATATTAGCGAATCAGCATTACTTGCAGTGACACCTAAACTCATCATTAATGGCGCAATAGCAGCCACAATATAATAAAGTGATAAGTGCAATAAGCTAAATGTTAACAGCGCAAGCCCCGATACAAACCCACATACAAGCCCAATATAGAGCATTTTTCGAGAACCCAGCCTTGGTACAATTCGCGTATTTAAAAAGTTACCAAACATCAGCGCCATTACATTAAACGCAAATAACACACCAAATAATTGTTCTGACACTTCATATAAATCTAAATAAATAAATGGTACTGAGGTCAAAAAGCAAAAAAATCCAAACGATACAAACATAGAACTGAGTATATCCGCACGTGCGTCTTTATTACTGAGTACTGTTTTATAGCTATCAAAAAATAGAGCGAGGCCTTTTTTCTCATTTTTATGAATAGGTATATCTATTAAATACACTTGTACAAACGCTAATATTAAAAAGCTATATCCAGCAAGGACCAAAAATATGGTTGACCAAACAGAAAATCCTAAAATAAACGAACCAACAGAGGGGGCTACTAACGGTGCTACCATCATGATCATCGACACATACGACATTCCCTTAGCTGTATTTTGCTGATAAATATGGCGAATAATACCCGGTACGACTACGGTTGCTGCCGCTCCGGTAAATGCTTGCACTGCTCTAAGAGTCCAAAACGCATGGATTTCGGTTGTAAATGCGAGTGCAAGTGAGCTTGCGCCAAATAGGGTTAAGCCAATACGTGCGAGCTTACGGCGGCCAATTTGATCGGCAATAGGGCCAAAAAATAACATCCCCAATGAATAACCCGCTAAGTAAATACTCAACGATATTTGTACATTTGGCATATTAGTTTGTAAATCGCTTGCAATTACCAGCATGGCAGGCAAATACATATCAATAGCCAAAGGAGTAATCGCCACGATACTGGCTAATAAAGGCAATAAAATACGGGTATTAAAAGACGAGGCTGAGGCGTCCATGTGTAAACTCAACAATCACTAAAAACAAGGGCTATAGTGTAACAGGGCATTGTATTTGGATAAACTTAGTTTGCCTGCTAAGTTTATCGTCTTATCGCATCCTTTTAATATAAAGGTATATAAAGCAAATATTTTAAATTGGTACTGTGTTTGCTATTCTACAAGCAATAAAAAATTCATTACTTAAGAGAATTATCATGAAAAAACTAGTACTTGCAGTATTAGCGACAGCCGTTTTAGTCGGTTGTAAAACGTCACCAACAGGACGCACTCAAATAGCGCTTTACTCAGATCAACAAATGAGTGAAATGGGCACTGCTAGTTTTGCAGATATGAAAAAAAGCCAACCAATTAATAAAGATGCAAAAACAAATGCATATGTAAATTGCATTGCTGAAAAAGTAGTGGCTGTATTACCAAAAGAATACGCGTCGCAAAATTGGGAAGTAGTTGTATTTGAAGATGAATCTGCTAACGCTTTTGCACTACCTGGTGGTTACATTGGGGTTCATACGGGCTTATTAAAAATAGCCACCAATCAAGACCAACTAGCAACAGTGCTAGGGCACGAAGTAGGGCACGTAATTGCTGAGCATTCTAATGAACGTGTTTCACAAAGCTCTATTTTAGATACCGGTATGCAACTTGGTAGTGCAGCACTTGAAATGGGTAACATTCAATACCGTAATGAAATTATGCAGGGTCTAGGCTTAGGCGCACAGTATGGTGTTGTTTTGCCATTTAGCCGTTCGCACGAGTCAGAAGCTGATGAAATTGGTTTAGATTTAATGGCGGAGGCAGGCTTTAATCCACAAGAATCAGTAACCCTTTGGCAAAATATGAGTGCATCAGGTAGTGGTACAACACCTGAGTTTTTATCAACTCACCCAGCGCCAAGCAGTCGTATTAAAGACTTACAAGCACAAATGAGTAAAGCACTTAGCGAGCAAAGTACAGCTAAAGCACAGGGTAAAAACCCACAATGTAAGTTGTAATACCAACCTGCATAAATCTTTGATCAATTTAACGAATTAAATTGCACTATAACGTCGTTAAAAATTTTTTATTGAGAACAACTAGATACAAAAATTTTTGCCTAGTTCTAGCGTAATTTTCTTAACGTTAAATAGACCCCATATATAAGCAGATTGGTATAATTTAGTTTAATTACTAAATAAAAACCCCTGTGAGTAATTACTTACAGGGGTTTTTGTATTCAGTACTCACCTTTATTTAGTTGTAAGCGCTTTTTGTAATACATTTTTAAAGCGTTCAAAATCTTCAATGTGCGGCAGGTGCCCTAAGTTATCTAGTTCGAATAATTGTGCGTCAGGAATAAGTGTTGCAGCGTGTTTGCCTAATTTATCGTATCGACCAAGCTCGTAATCAACATCCTCTTTTTTCCAGTTACGGCCTGGACCGGTTCTATCGCGTGTACCAATAATTAATTTAACTGGCACAGTTAAATCTTTAAATTCGGTTATTACAGGTTGAGTGAAAATCATATCGTATGTTTTTGCATTCACCCATGCCATTTGTTCTTTATCTGGGCCTTGTATTTGCCCTGTTATAAAGTCAGTTAAGGCTGAATATGTTGTATTCCACTTACCATCGTAGTAATTTTTTTGCTGATAACGTTTAACGCCTTCCGGTGTTTTTGAAAGCTCGTTTTTATAGAAAAAATTAGTATCTTTGTAATCAACATACTGCAAGTAGTTTTCAAGCCCAATAGGGTTTAATAAAATTAGCTTTTTAGTGGCGTTTGGGTACATTAATGCAAAACGACTCGCTAGCATCCCGCCCATAGAGTGCCCAAGTACAATCGACTCTTTAATATTAAGTGAATCTATTAACGCGTGAGTGTGATGAGCAAGCGTCGCAAACGAATACTGGTAATTAGTTGGCTTAGACGACTTGCCAAAACCAATTTGATCAGGGATTAATACCCCATAACCTAAAGATTGCAGGTATTGCGCAGTTGTAGTCCAGTAGTCGGCGTTAAAATTTTTGCCATGCATAAGTGTAACTGTAGGCATATCGGCTTTAGTTGGCTTTAAGTAAATATAAGCCATTTTTAATGATTGTTTTTGCGACTCAAGTGCAAAGTAATTTACCTTAAAATCGTATTCGTAATTGCTTAATAGTGCATCATAAGAAAGGGCGGATGTATCTTGAGAAGGGCCAGCTAAGGCATTGTTTGTTAGTACTAATAAAGTAGAGAAACAAATAACTTTAATCGACGACATTCAGTTACTCCTATTAAAGGCGAGCGCTTGGCTTAAAAAAGAAGTACAACAATAACTAAGTATTTAAACCTGTTCAATTAAATGTTTTACGTGGACGAAAAAAAGCGAAGCTAAAATAGTGCTTCGCTTATTATTACTGAGTAAAGAGCTGATTGTTGAAGCTTAAAATGTCCACTCAATATGGATTTGTGGTACCGATTCAGTGACTTCAGTACCTAATTTGTTGTGCCAGTATTGTAATTCCATTCCCAGCAGTAGTGTGTTTTCTTTCATTTGAAGGGCGTGACCCATATCCCACACTAAAATAGGCTGTGCTAGTATCCAAGCTTGTACATCGTTACCAAATTCATCTTCACGCTCTGCGATGTATTCAGCGTGGCCTTTAAAGCTAAACTTTTGTGAGCCAATAGTGAAAGGATATTCAAAAGCTACATCAAGCATCCAACTATTAGTTTCAATAGGTGCGCCGCCTTTTGCTACACCTTCACTATCGTCAATGTAGGCTGTGAACAGCGTTTGAAAAAAGTTAAACCCAGGTACATCCCAGCTTAATTTAACACCTGGTAGATACTTCATTACTTTTGCATCACCAGCAACGTTAATACCGCCCGTTAGGCCAACATCTAATAATGCGCCAGAGCCAATTTGCTTACCAGTGATGGCAGATAAGCTAACCGTTGAGTACCACTCACCATAAAAATCAGCATCTTGGTAACCGTCATCTATATCGTCTTTACTGTAATCAATAAAAAAGAAATTATCGCCGTAGTCATAGCCCGATGCATGTTGAAGCGAGTAAACAGTGGTGTCTGACTCTTGCTTAGAAAATGGATTTTTTTGGCTGCCATTATTTATATGTACTGCTGTACTGCTCCAATTGGCAGCGAAAGCCGACGATGATAAAGCGAGAGAAGTAAGGGTAATAAAAGGGAGTAATTTTTTAAATTTCATAACTGTTTATAACTATAATTTTAGTGACACGCGGAAGCGGCAATTATAGCAGAAGAGATTGATTTGTTGATCGCTAATTTAACACATGTTGCAGCCTACTTAATAAGCTGCAACATGTAATGACTCAATTTATTACGCTTTATTACGGCGCAAACAAATAATAGTAATCGCCGTAAATGCTAAAATAAAACAGTAATAAGAAGACGTTGATACTTCCCACGGGCTAATTTTAAACGTAGCACCTAACAGTAGCGCTTGTGCGCCATAAGGCAATGAACCCTGTGTTACACAAGCAAAAATATCTAGCAAACTAGCAGAGCGTTTACCGCTTATTTCACCATCATCTGCCAGCTTTTTAGCAATAGGGCCAGCAACAATAATAGATACGGTATTATTAGCAATACACATATTACTTGTCATAACCAATGCTGCAATACCTAATTGATCAGCCACTTTACGATGCCATTTTGCAATGATTTTTGTAATTGCCTGAATCTTATGAGCAATATAATCAAGGCCACCATTAATGCGAATAAATTCAGATAATCCACCAATAAACATAGAGAGTAAAAATATCTCCTGCATGTCGGTAAAGCCTTTGTAAATATCTTTTACAAAGCTTGCGCCTTCATAACTTCCTGTAAAGCCCATAAGTGCAGCAAAAATAATACCGCTAAATAACACTACAAATACGTTTAAGCCAGCAACGGCTAACACTAAAATAAAGGCATAAGGAAGTACTAACCAAATATCGTAATCTTTGGTTTCAACTACTTGTGCCGCAGGTGTTAAATAAAACAACAAGCCAATAGTTAGTATTGCAGCGGGTACTGCTATTTTAAGATTCTCTTTAAACTTGTCTTTCATCTCACAGCCTTGTGTACGAGTGGCTGCGATAGTGGTATCGGAAATAATTGATAAGTTATCGCCAAACATAGCGCCAGATACAATCGTACCGGCCATTAACGCAGGGTCGATACCTGTTTTGATGGATACTGCATAAGCAATAGGGCCAATAGCACCAATTGTTCCCATCGACGTACCCATTGCAGTAGATACAACCGCTGCAATTAAAAATAAACCAGGAAGTAATAACGAAGGTGGAATAAGTGATAAGCCAGCATTTACTACCGCATCTACACCACCGGTTGCACTGGCAACGGCAGAAAACGCACCTGCAAGTAAGTAGATTAAACACATGGTAATAATATTGTTGTGTCCGGCACCTTTAATAAAGGTCTCTACACACTCGTTTACCGTGCCTTTATTTAAAATAAACGCAAGCATAATGGCAGGTAATATAGCCACTGGAGCAGGAAGTTGATAAAAAGCGTAATCAACCCCTTGAGATTGCAAATATAAACCTGAGCCTAAAAATAGTGCTACAAAGGTTAAAAGGGGTAGTAAAGAAAGTATTGCTTTGTTTTTGTTAAATGATGGCTGCATCATAATCCTCGAAACCAGTTAATTTACAACAGCCAAAAATTCCTCTTTTAGCTGAATTTAGCAAATCTACCTACTATGTTAATCATTAACAAAATTAGGAGAGTGCAGCGCCCGCAAGCCAAAGACCAAATCGACGCGAAAGAGAAGTTTAAATGTATAGATGGCTAAAGTAAACTGGTATTGTTATTATTATTAAATTAAAAGGTCACCTGACTATTGCATGACTTTTAGATAATATCTACAAAGTAACGCTATTTTCAGCGATTAATATTTGTCCAACTGCATAAAAATGCCTAAGCGCGTATTTGTAATGCACCGGATATATACTCAGATTAGTAAAAAACGGATTCAAATTTAAATTAGGTAAAAACAATGACTACAAATCGAATAGGCGTTTTTGGTGCTAATGGCAGAATGGGCTTAGCTCTATTAGAAGCAGCGACAATTAAAGAGCAAACACAACTTACAGGTGCATACGTTCGTAGCAGTTCATCGTTATTAGGTATTAATGTAAATCAAGTAAATAGCGCAGCCGATAACAGTGTTAGCTTTAGCGAAGAAACCACAATAGATAATGTAGATGTTTTAATCGACTTTACGCTTCCCGCTGGTATGAAAAACCATTTAAAAACCGCTGTAGCACAAAAAATTCCTATGGTTATTGGCACAACGGGCTTAACAAGCGACGATATGGCACTTTTACACGATGCCGCTAAACATATTCCTATTGTATTTGCGCGAAACTACAGTGTAGGAGTCAACGTATTACTGAACCTTGTGCAAACCGCAGCGACCAAATTTGGTGACGATTTAGATATTGAAATATTTGAAGCGCATCATCGTCATAAAATCGATGCGCCATCGGGCACAGCATTAGCCATTGGCGAATCAATTGCACAGGCTAAAGGCTGGGACCACGACGAGGTTGCCGTATACGACCGAAGCCAAGTGGAGACAGCTAAATCGCAAAATGAAATTGGTTATTCGGTACTAAGAGGGGGCGATATAGTAGGTGAACACACCGCATACTTCGCCACAATGGGCGAAAGACTCGAATTAACCCATAAAGCAAGTTCAAGAATGACATTCGCTCTAGGTGCTGTAAGGGCTGCAAGCTGGTTGAAAAATAAACCGGTAGGACTTTATGATATGCAAGATGTACTAGATCTGAAGTAGTTTAGTTACTTTTTTGACTGTTTGGGTCTAATTTTGCCTACAGTGACTTGTTTGTAACAATTTACTAAATAATATTAGACCTAAAAGCTAACTTAATGTAATATGCAGCCAATTTGCCAAAAATTACTAAATGCGTGTTTCCAATTATACCCAAGTGGCTAGTAAATCCGGGGTTTCAGTGGGAATAAAAATAGTTTTAGGCAAGAAAAAATGATTGAAGGTTGAATGCTTTACATCTGCATCATTTAAGACTGCGTAAAACAATTTAAGCTCACAGAAATCTGGTTTTGACGATCCCTCTGGGTATTGGCGGGGTGTTAAGCAATTGCTTACTCCCGTTTTTTACTGTTAGGAGGTTTAACTTGACTAAATCCGCTCTGTTAGTCCTAGAAGACGGCACAGTGTTTCGCGGTACTGCAATCGGCGCTGACGGCATGTCAGTCGGTGAAGTAGTATTCAATACGTCTATGACTGGTTATCAAGAAATTTTGACTGACCCATCATACGCGGAACAAATCGTAACTTTGACGTACCCACATATCGGTAATACGGGTACCAACAGCGAAGACGAAGAAGCGAATCAAATTTGGGCTAAAGGCCTAGTGATCCGTGATTTGCCACTGCTAGCGAGTAATTTTCGTAACGAGCAATCGTTAGATGATTACTTAAAAGAACGTAATATTTTAGGTATTGCGGACATCGACACCAGAAAATTAACTCGAATTTTGCGTGATAAAGGCGCACAAAACGGGTGTATTATTGCTGGCGACGAGCTAGACGAAAATAAAGCGTTACAAGCCGCGCAAGCCTTCCCAGGTTTAAAAGGTATGGATTTAGCAAAAGTTGTCTCAACCAAGGAAAATTTTGAGTGGCGCGAATCAAGCTGGACATTAGGCGAAGGATTTAAAACCCTTGATGCTGCTGATGAAAAGTTTCATGTTGTTGCCTACGACTTCGGTGTAAAGCGTAATATTTTACGTATGCTTGTAGACCGTGGTTGTAAACTTACAGTAGTACCAGCGCAAACCTCTGCTGCTGACGTACTGGCTTTAAACCCTGATGGTATCTTTCTATCTAATGGCCCTGGCGATCCTGAGCCATGTACTTACGCTATTGATGCAATTAAAACCTTTTTAGAAACCGACACACCAATTTTTGGTATCTGTTTAGGTCATCAGTTATTAGCCCTTGCCTCAGGTGCTAAAACAGAAAAAATGAAATTTGGCCACCACGGCGCTAACCACCCAGTTAAAGACCTAGACCGCGATGTAGTTATGATCACAGCTCAAAACCATGGTTTTGCAGCTCAAGAGTCAAGCCTGCCAAGTACGCTTCGTGCCACGCACAAATCGTTATTTGACGGAACGCTTCAAGGTATTCATCGTACAGATAAACCTGCGTTTAGCTTCCAGGGTCACCCTGAAGCAAGCCCTGGTCCGCACGATGCAGCCCCATTATTTGACCACTTCATCGATTTGATGCAAGCGCGTAAACACTAATTTAACTGGAGTAATAATGCCAAAACGTACCGACATAAAAAGCATTCTTATCTTAGGCGCAGGCCCAATTGTAATTGGTCAAGCTTGTGAATTTGACTACTCTGGTGCTCAAGCGTGTAAAGCACTTAGAGAAGAAGGCTACAGAGTTATATTAGTTAACTCAAACCCTGCAACTATCATGACCGACCCTGATATGGCTGATGCAACATACATCGAACCAATTCACTGGGAAGTGGTAGAAAAAATTATTGAAAAAGAAAAGCCAGATGCAGTACTGCCTACAATGGGTGGTCAAACGGCATTAAACTGTGCGCTTGAACTAGACAAGCACGGTGTATTGGCTAAACATGGTGTTGAACTAATTGGTGCAACAGCTGATGCAATCGACAAAGCAGAAAACCGCGAACGTTTCGATATCGCAATGAAAAACATTGGTCTAGAGTGTCCTCGTGCTGAGATTGCTCACTCTATGGATGAAGCCAAAGACATCATAACGCGCATTGGTTTACCATGTATTATCAGACCTTCTTTTACTATGGGCGGCACCGGCGGCGGTGTGGCGTATAACTTAGAAGAGTTTGAAGAAATTTGTGAACGTGGCTTAGATTTATCGCCAACGAACGAATTACTAATTGATGAATCACTGATTGGTTGGAAAGAGTACGAAACAGAAGTTGTACGTGATAAAAACGACAACTGTATTATTGTTTGTACCATTGAAAACTTTGACCCTATGGGTGTTCACACTGGCGATTCAATCACCGTTGCACCAGCGCAAACGCTAACCGACAAAGAATACCAAATTATGCGTAACGCCTCTATGGCAGTATTACGTGAAATTGGTGTAGAAACTGGCGGTTCTAACGTGCAGTTTGGTATTAATCCTGAAGATGGCCGTATGGTTATCATTGAGATGAACCCACGTGTATCACGTTCAT
Organism: Pseudoalteromonas sp. RB2-MNA-CIBAN-0110; assembly: GCF_040309305.1. Classification (NCBI taxonomy): domain Bacteria; kingdom Pseudomonadati; phylum Pseudomonadota; class Gammaproteobacteria; order Alteromonadales; family Pseudoalteromonadaceae; genus Pseudoalteromonas; species Pseudoalteromonas sp. RB2-MNA-CIBAN-0110. Next base: position 83,620 of record NZ_JBEOOQ010000013.1, read on the forward strand.
CTGCATTAGCATCAAAAGCAACGGGTTTCCCAATTGCTAAAATTGCAGCAAAACTAGCCGTAGGTTATACGCTTGACGAGCTTCAAAACGACATTACTGGTGGCAAAACTCCCGCGTCTTTTGAGCCTTCAATCGATTACGTTGTTACAAAAATTCCTCGCTTTAACTTTGAAAAATTTGCCGGTGCAAACGACCGTTTAACTACGCAAATGAAATCAGTTGGCGAAGTAATGGCAATTGGTCGTAACCAACAAGAATCATTACACAAAGCATTACGTGGTCTTGAAGTGGGTGCAACGGGATTTAACCCGATAGTTGCGCTTGATGATCCTAAAGCAAAAGAAAAAATAATTCGTGAACTACGCGAGCCAGGCGCTGAGCGTATTTGGTACATTGCCGATGCAATGCGCCATGGTATGAGCGTTGATGATGTTTACGAACTGACTAAAGTTAACCGCTGGTTCTTAGTACAAATAGAAGACATTTTAAAAGACGAAGCAAAAATAGCGAAAGTAGGCATGGCGGGTTTAAATGCTGACTTCCTACGTAAACTTAAACGCAAAGGCTTTGCAGATCCGCGTATAGCAGAAATTGCCGGTGTATCTGAAGCTGAAATTCGTAAAAAACGTCATTTATTAAACATCGTGCCAGTATACAAACGTGTTGATACGTGTGCAGCAGAATTTAGCTCAGACACTGCTTACATGTACTCAACTTACGATGAAGAGTGTGAAGCTAACCCAACAAATCGTGATAAAATCATGGTTATTGGTGGTGGTCCAAACCGTATCGGTCAAGGTATTGAGTTTGATTACTGTTGTGTACATGCCTCGCTTGCGCTTCGCGAAGACGGTTACGAAACTATTATGGTTAACTGTAACCCTGAGACAGTATCTACCGATTACGATACATCTGACAGGTTATACTTCGAACCAATTACACTTGAAGACGTACTCGAAATCGTACGTGTTGAAAAGCCAAAAGGCGTTATCGTACAGTACGGTGGTCAAACACCACTTAAGCTAGCGCGTGAGCTTGAAGCGAATGGCGTACCAGTGATTGGTACTTCACCTGATGCGATTGACCGTGCAGAAGACCGCGAACGTTTCCAACAACTTGTTGAGCGTTTAAACTTACTTCAGCCAGAAAATGCAACAGTAACTTCAACCGAAGAAGCCTTACTTAAATCAGTTGAAATTGGCTTTCCATTAGTAGTACGCCCGTCGTATGTACTAGGCGGTCGTGCGATGGAAATTGTATACGACGAAGATGATTTACGTCGCTACATGACCGAAGCTGTACAAGCATCAAACGAAGCACCTGTATTACTGGACCGTTTCTTAGATAACGCGATTGAAGTTGACGTTGACGCAATTTGCGACGGCGAGCAAGTAATCATCGGCGGTATCATGGAGCACATTGAGCAAGCGGGTGTTCACTCGGGTGACTCAGCCTGTTCATTACCAGCACATTCTTTATCACAAGAAGTGCAAGATGTAATGCGCAAGCAAGTAACCGACATGGCGCTTGAACTTGGTGTTGTTGGCTTGATGAATACACAGTTTGCAGTAAAAGAAGACAAAGTGTACTTAATTGAAGTCAACCCTCGTGCCGCACGTACTGTACCGTTTGTATCTAAAGCAACCGGTGTGGCGCTTGCAAAAGTAGCTGCACGTTGTATGGCAGGTCAGTCTTTAGCAAGCCAAGGTATTACTAAAGAAGTGATCCCTCCTTACTACAGCGTTAAAGAAGTTGTTTTACCATTTGCTAAGTTTCAGGGTGTGGATCCAATCCGTGGTCCTGAGATGCGTTCAACAGGTGAAGTGATGGGTGTTGGTGATACTTTCGCCGAAGCATTCGCAAAAGCACAATTAGGTGCAAGCAACACTTTACCACGCGGTGGTCGCGCGCTATTATCTGTTCGTAATAGCGATAAGCCACGTATTGTTGAATTAGCCAAAATCATGACCGACTTAGGTTTTGAACTTGACGCAACTGGTGGCACGGCACAAGCTCTTGAAGAAGCTGGCATTGAAGTACGACGTGTAAACAAAGTATATGAAGGCCGCCCGCATATTCTTGATTATATCAAGAATAAAGAGTACAGCTATATCGTTAATACCACCGAAGGTCGCCAAGCGATCGAAGATTCGAAGGTGTTACGTCGTGGTGCATTGCAAAATAAAACCAACTATACGACAACCTTGAACGCGGCATTCGCTAACTGTACTGCTAATAAAGCAGATGACCGCAGCAAAGTGACGTCAGTTCAAGAGCTACATCTGCGATTGAACTAAGGAAATGTGCCAAGGCCAACTAGGGCCTTGGTGTTAAGTGAGAAAAGTATGCAATCAATTCCGATGACAGTTCGTGGCGCAGATTTACTGCGTAAAGAGCTTAACGAATTAAAAACAGTTACCCGTCCTAAAATCGTAAGTGATATTGCGGTTGCACGTGAACATGGTGACTTAAAAGAAAACGCTGAATACCACGCTGCGCGTGAGCAACAGGGTTTTTGTGAAGGGCGTATTCAAGAAATTGAAGCTAAACTTTCAAATGTTCAAATTATCGACGTAACTAAAATGCCAAATACCGGTAGAGTTATTTTTGGCACTACGGTAACTATTGTAAATATAGAAACCGATGCTGAAGTAAAATACCGTATTGTGGGCGATGACGAAGCAAATATTAAAAACAACTTAATATCTGTTAACTCACCGATTGCACGTGGCTTAATTGGTAAACAAATGGACGACGCAGTGTCTATTCAAACACCAAAAGGTATTGTTGAGTTCGAAATCATTGAAGTTGAGTATCTTTAACGCATAACTCACTTTAACGTTTTTAAATAAAAACCGATGTAATTACATCGGTTTTTTTATGTCTGTAATTTAACCTTTAATGGTAGGCGCGTTTGTACAGTATTCATATTCTATAAATATGGTCTATGTTGGTATAGTAGGTACTTATATCAATTTATTAAAAACATGAGCATTTAGCGCATCAAATAACTCGCTGATTTAATGTAATTGGTATTAACGTATTCTCTAAAAAGGAAAATATATGCCTAATATACTTTACCCAGCGCCTTTAAAAGTAGGATCAAAAATAGCAATTTGTTCACTTTCATCAGGCCTTAAAGAAAAGTACCATGCACGGTTAGACATTGTTATTAATGGATTAAAACATCGAGGGTATGATGTTGTTGAGGGAGAGTTTTTACGCCAAAGCAAACCGCATGGACAGCTTAACGCTAAAGCACACGCTCAGCAGTTAATGGGTTTTTTATTAGATGATGAGATAGATGCAATTATGCCTCCATTTGGTGGCGAGCTTGCAATGGAAATACTGCCCCTACTTGATTTTAATGCAATTAAAGAAGCAAAGCCTAAATGGTTAGTTGGGTTCTCTGATGTAAGCACCATTGCATGCGCACTCACGGCAAAATGCCAATGGGCAACACTACACAGCGCTAATCTTATGCAGTTACATCCTGACGAAAAAAGTCCTTATTGCCTGCAAATATTTGAAACACTAAGTTATGAAGCAGGTAGCAAATTTGAGCAAGCCCCGTCATCGCATTATCAAAAAAATAGACCTGATTACGTACAAAACCCAAATGCATTGTTTGAACACACAGAAGTTACTCAGTGGCAGTGTTTAAATTACTTTGATTCACGCACTATTGAAATGTCGGGTCGCTTATTTGGTGGCTGTTTAGATACAGTCGGCTTATTACTCGACTCTCCATTTTTGGCACTACATGAATTTAAAAAACACAGTGCACCCGAAGGGCTTATTTTATACCTAGAAAACTCAGAGCTGACGCCAACAACCGTTGCACGGTTTTTACTTTCATTAAAATTAGCAGGTATATTTGACGATATAAACGGTATTATTATTGGTCGCAGCGTGATCACTCAAGGTCAAGATGCTTCTTTTGATTACCGCCACGCGCTTGATGTTGCACTAGGTGGGTGTTTATTTCCTGTGATTATTGATGCCGATATTGGTCATGCTCCACCTAACTTAAATTTAGTAAACGGCGCTACTTGTACAATCACCGCTGATATAAATGAAGGTAAAGTAGTCAAAGCCTCATTAAATACCGAGCTTTGTTAGAAGTTTATTCACTTACCTTTGATAAGTAATTAAGTTAAAGGGTATAATAAGCCCGCTTTTATAGCGCTTTAGTTATAAAAGTACATTCTCAGGGCGGGGCGAAATTCCCCACCGGCGGTATGTTTAATGTTATTTATAACTTAAACGAGCCCGCGAGCGCTTTATTTAACTTATTTTTTAACTAGGTTAAGTAAAGGTCAAGCAGATCTGGTGAGATGCCAGAGCCGACGGTTACAGTCCGGATGAAAGAGAATATGGCTTATTATACTAATACCAATTTTATTAAAGACATGACCGTTGTATCGCGTTAAGTGAGCTATTTTTTTAGCGCTATAATAGGTTACTAATTTAATGCCGTTGGTATAACAGTGTGCGCTGCTTTTTGCTGCGTGCTTTTTGTTATTTTATTTAAGCTATTTTGGTAGTGATCGTTTTAAATTTAAAGCGATATATTACTGATCCTTTCACAGTCCTGAATCTATTATTTTTTTATTTGGAATATAATGATGATTCAGTCTCTACTTACTCAATTCGGCGAAAGCCATATCCGCGTACAAAGCGCAATTGCTGCACTACAGCAAGGGCAAGGCGTACTTGTTGTTGATGATGAAAACCGTGAAAATGAAGGCGACTTTGTATTTTCAGCTGAGCATTTAACGACTTCTCAAATGGCCGAAATGATCCGCGAAGGCAGCGGTATTGTTTGCTTATGCATGGGGGAGGAGCGCATTAAACAGCTCGACTTACCGCAAATGGTAACCCACAACACCAGTCAAAATAACACCGCTTATACAGTCACTATTGAAGCTAAGCATGGCGTTACAACAGGCGTGTCTGCTGCTGATAGAGTAACTACTATAAAAGCAGCGACAGGCGATAACGCTAAACCAAGTGATTTATCGCGCCCTGGGCATGTATTTGGTTTAAAAGCACAAACGGGCGGAGTATTAGTTCGTCGTGGTCATACCGAAGCATCCGTTGATTTAATGCAACTTGCCGGCTTAAAACCATTTGGCGTAATTTGCGAACTAACAAATCCAGATGGTTCAATGGCGCGCTTACCTGAGGTGAGTGATTATGCTAATAAACATAATATGACTGTGGTTTCTATTGAAGATTTAGTGCAATACATTCAGGCTGCGCAGCTTCAAGTAAGTTAAACTGCTTTAAAGCAAAAAACCACTTATTTAAATAAGTGGTTTTTTAATATTGTTATCATTTAAGTTTATAACGTATTACTTATAAAACCTGAATAACTTGCTCTTTTGCTAAGCGAGATTTAGGTAATTTAGCATTATAATCCTCAGCGCTATCGTGATAGCCAAGTACTAATGCCACGTCGCATACGTAACCATCAAGTTCTTTTTCAAAAACTTCGCCAATCAGCTCGGCATCTACGCCTTCCATTGGAGTAGAGTCAATGCCTAAACGTGCAGCTGCATGCATAGTGTTACCTAAAGCAATGTAAGTTTGTGCTTTAGTCCACTCTTCATTATTGCCTTGCTCATCAGTATTCATATCAACAAACGCGTAAGCACCAAAAGCTTGTTCGCGATTTTCTGCTTTAGTACGACCATTTTTAATATCTGCATCAATGATTTGTGCGTAATCATCGCGGGTATATTTAGGGTTGTGAGCAAATAATATTATATGCGACGCTGTTTTAATGTGTGGCTGGTTAAACGCAAATTTATTAGCAAATGTACTATGCATACGCTCTTTTGCCTCATCTGATTCAATTACAATGAATTTCCAAGGCTGCGAGTTAATAGATGAAGGAGACAGGCGCATAGCTTCGTAAATAACGGCTAAATCGTCTTGAGATACACGTTTCGTTGCATCGTAACGTTTTGCTGTATAGCGCTTTTCTAAGTCATTAATAATAGGGTGAGTCATTAGTTTTTCCATTGAGTAGGTGTTTTACTAGTATTTACTATGTTGAGTCAGTTTTAGTAAAAACAAACCCTTTTAAAAATTTATTGTAAAAATAATATCGTGCTTTTAAATCACTCTACTTACTTAATACAATCGATATATCTACGTAACGTAAGGCTTATCAATATAGCTAGGTACGGATAGTAGAGGATTCTTACAATATGATAAACAGGTATATGGTTGAATCATTATCAAATATTATTAGGTAATAGTTTCTTTAATAAATATAAATACAGCCATAGCTACCGCAAAATATTAGCTGAAGACGCTAATTGCATTGGCGCCTTTAATCAATTCAGGTATAAATAAGGCGAGTAATATTTATAGAATTAAAAACCTTCCAACACTATTTTGCCAATAGAGCGACCGCCTTCAAGTTCTGCGTGTGCAATACGCAGGTTAGCCGCATTTATAACGCCTAAGTTTTTACCAATCGTGGTTTGAATGTGGCCCTGATCAATTAGCTCAGCAACATGATTTAATAACTTACTTTGCTCAATTAAATCTTTGGCATTAAACATTGAGCGGGCAAACATAAATTCCCAATGTAGAGATAAACTCTTCATTTTTAATTTGCTAACGTCTAATGACTCAGGATCGTCAATCATTGCAATTTTACCAAAGGGTGCAAGTACCTCTGTATACGCTTCAAAGTAAGTATCAGTACTATGCAGGCTTGCTACATGTGTTACCGAGCCAATATTTAATGCGTTAATTTGAGCCGGTAATGGTTTTGTATGGTCAACGACATAATCTGCGCCTAGTTTTTTAACCCATGCTTGCGAGCTTTCACGCGATGCAGTGGCAATCACCGTTGCGCCAGTAATCGCTTTAGCGAGTTGAATAAAAATAGAGCCAACGCCGCCTGCGGCACCTGTTACTAAAATAACGTCGTCAGATTTTGTTTTTGCATCAGCTGCTTGTTTTACAATGTTTAAATGCTCAAATAATAATTCGTACGCTGTTATTGCAGTAAGGGGTAATGCAGCAGCTTCAGCATCGTTTAAGCTCTGCGGTTTAAATCCTACAATGCGCTCATCTACTAATTGAAATTCTGCATTACTACCTGGGCGAGTAATGTCACCTGCGTAATAAACCGCATCACCGAGTTTAAATGCCGTTACAGCATCGCCGATTGCAACAACCTCACCAACTGCATCCCAACCAATAACTTTTACTTCACCATCAGCAGGGGGCATAGATGCACGCACTTTGTAATCTGCTGGGTTAACTGCAATAGCTTTAACTTTAATTAATAAATCGCGACCTGTTGCAACTGGCTGTGGTAATTCAACATCAATTAACGATTCAGGATTAGTAACAGGAAGAGATTTTTTATAACCAATAGCTTTCATAATAAATGTCCTAATTTGTTTACGTATAAGGTGCAAGCCATGCTTTGGCTAGCTAATAGATATATAGTAGACCTTGCTTTAATGTAGATAAACCGCATAATCGTTGAATCATTATCAAATATAAATAGATAATATGAACATAGAAGATTTAAAACTTATTTTAAAAGTCGCTGAGTTTAGAAGTATTACGCTCGCAGCTGCTAAGTTAGATATGCGTACAGCCACAGCAAGTGCTGCTATTAAACGTGTTGAGTTAGCGCTTGGTAGCGAGCTGTTTGTTCGTACCACACGTCATTTGAGGTTGTCGGCTGCTGGGGAGCGCTACATACCACAATGTGAACAGGCTTTGGCAGTGCTTGAGCTCGCAAAGCAAAACCTTAAAGGTGAACACGACGAAATAGAAGGCGAATTGCGTGTTGCACTTTCATCTGACTTAGGGCGTAACTTGGTGATCCCATGGATTGATGAACTCATGGACACTTATCCAAAGCTAAGTTTAAGAACCCATATAAGTGATAGCAATATCGACTTTTACCGTGACTCAGTTGATATAGCGCTTCGTTATGGCTCGCCTAATGATGCAAGCGTTTATGGTTTTAAAATTTGTAACGTACCGCGCTTGTTGTGTGCTAGCGAAGAATACCTGCTACAAAATGGAAGCCCTGTGCATCCCGATGATTTAGCGTCGCATCAAGGTTTGTTTTATCAGTTGCAGGATATTATAAATAATACGTGGGAATTCAGTGATGGTGAGTCAAAATATAAAGTTAAAATGGATGGCAGGCGCGCCTCAAACGATGGCGATTTAGTCAGGCGCTGGTGCGTTGCGGGTAAGGGCTTAGCTGTAAAGTCGGCACTTGATATAGCTGACGATTTACTTAATGACAGGGTAGTTACTGTTATGCCAAATTATCAACATGTTAATGGTGAACTTTGGCTTATTTGCCCAAGTAGGCAGTCAATAACCCCAGCGGTGCGTTTACTACGTGATGCATGCAGAGCAAAATCCCAAGCTATTTTGCAACAGTTGGTAAATAAAGGAATTATTAATAAAAGCGTACTGAGCTAATTAAGGAAGAGTTATGCAAGTTGATGATATTAGAATTTTTATTCCCTGTAAAAATTATGGACAATCTCAGCGCTTTTATAAAGCGCTTGGATTTAAGATTGAAGATGCCTCAAATGATTTATGTGTGTGTACCTTTGGCGAATGTACGTTCTTTTTACAGCGTTATTATAATAAAACGTTTGCTGAAAACTTAATGCTGCAACTTTGTGTGTTAAATATAGATGAAGCATACGAACTCATTAGTAATTTAAACGGTTTTGATATCCGCTTTGAGGGTATAAAACAAGAACCTTGGGGTAGCGTTATTTACTTATGGGGACCATCGGGTGAGCTTTGGCACGTAACTGAATTAAATTAAAAATAAAAAGGAATAAATGTGAGATTTAATAAATATATAATCATTTTTATGGCGACCTTACTTGCTTCTTGTAGTTCGTTTGTGAGCAACAATACAGGTAAAAATACGCAATCTAGTAGCTTAATGGATTTCTTATATCCTGATCAACAAAGTCGCTCTACCTATAAACCTGAAATACCTGTTTTAAAACTCCCTGTTACTGTTGGAATTGCATTTGTACCGTCTAAAAACTGGCAGCCAGACGGGTTAGAGACCCAAAACCAAGTTGAGTTACTCGAAAAAGTAAAAAAGTCATTTCTACAATATGATTACATTGACCGCATTGAAGTTATACCAAGTACCTATTTAAAAGGAGGTGAAGGCTTTGCAACACTCGAGCAAGTCGGGAGACTTTACGATGTAGATGTAATGGCACTGGTTTCATATGATCAAGTTACGCAATCGTATGAAAATAATGCAGCCTTACTTTATTGGACAATAGTGGGTATGTACGTTATTCCAGGTAATGAAAATACAATTCAAACCTTTGTGGATACAGCTGTTTTTGATATTAAAAGTAGAAAAATGCTATTTAGAGCACCTGGTATAAGTAAGCTTGAAAAAAGAACAACAGCAATAGGTATTGATGAAACGTTATCTGAAAAGTCGGCTGAAGGTTTTAATCTAGCGGTTAGTGATATGAGTACTAATTTAGATGCAGAACTAGCAAGGTTTAAAACACGTGTTAAAGAAGAAAAAATTGCAAAAGTTGAAAATAAAGATGGCTCTAGCAGCGGTGGTTCTTTAAGTATTTATTTACTCGTTTTGTTGTCGTTATTAGTTATGCGTAGCAAAAAAATTTAAAGTTGATAAAAAACCAAGTATTTTTAATAGTGCCACCGGCTTAGAGCTGGTGGCATTATTTTTTATTAGCTAACTTAGCTTTTTATTAAAAAACTCAACGGTACGTTGCCATGCAAGCTCGGCATTGTCTTTATCATATCGACCTGTAGAGTCGTTATGAAATCCATGATTTGCCCCTTTATACATATGCATAGTGTATTCAACGTTATTGGCTTTTAAGTCTTGTTCGTACTGTGGCCAAGACGCGTTTACACGTTTATCTAGCTCGCCCAATTGAATCATTAATGGTGCTTTAATATTTTTACGTAAACTTTCGCTGGCTGGAGTACCGTAAAAAGGCACTCCGGCGCTAATTAAGTTGCTATCTACTGCCGCTAAATAATTAACAATGTAGCCGCCAAAACAAAAACCGACAGCGCCTAGCTTACCGTTACTGTTAGCATGCGATTTTAAAAAGTGTGCTGCGGCTACAAAATCGTTTTGAATTTTAGCGCGATCCATGGTTTTTTGCATAGCGCGTCCTTCATCATCATTACCAGGGTAGCCACCCAGTGGAAAGAGCGCGTCGGGTGCAAACGCAATAAAACCGACCTTAGCTAAGCGCCTTGCTACGTCTTTTACGTAAGGATTTAAACCACGGTTTTCGTGTACCACAAGTACAACAGGGAGCTTACCTTCTATGTTTTTAGGGGTTGCTAAGTAACCTTTGCCTTTACCGTGCCCGTCTGGCGAATCGAATTCTTCGTATGTTGCTTTAATATCATCGTCATTAAACGATACTTGTTCAGCAAGTGCATAGTTAGGTAATAATGCTGATGTAAGTACAGCCATCGAAAAGCCAAGAGCAGCAAGGCCACCGAGTTTTTTCATAAAAGTACGTCGGTCCATTAAACCGTGGGCGTATTCGTCATACCAATCAAAGGCTTCTTGAGGAATGTGATCAGAAGGAGATGTATTCATGGCTGTTCCTTAACTTTATTATGTCTATTTATTATTTAAATACCATAACGTATTAGGGATAAAAAACGAGCAATATTTCTCTCAATTATTAGGACTGTTGCCAAAGTTACCCATCAAGCAAGGCAAGGAGCACATTCCTTTGTTGTGCGGATATTAAAGAAACCATTTCAAGGTGATTTAAATCTTTTACCTCATAAATGCTCACTTTTGGGTTACTAAGAGTAAGCAACCCATTATATGGACTCACTTTGTCTGCATTACTTGAAAAGATGTAAGTTTGCCTTGCATGAGGGGTCTTATTTAGATTACTTAATATGTCGAGTTTATTAAGAGGTACTTTACTTTTTTCAATTACCTTAGCCGCGACTTCGTTTATATAATCATCACCTAACAGTTTGCTATAAACAAGGTATGATAACTTAGCAATTGTTCTTAGTGCGGCTTCAAAATTAATCATTGGAGCAAAAAGTATATGCTTATTAATATTGAGTTTGGTTGTGAGGTCGATGCTTGCAACTGCACCCATTGAGTAACTAAGCAATGAAATGTCGGTGTATTGGTGTTCATTTATATATTTTACTAATAAATCAAGGGAGTTTAAGCCATACTTAAATTCATCGTATTGATTACTTGCAGGCATCACTATTACATTCTTTCCAGTGATATGGCTAAGCCATCGGGCTTGCATGGTATAAACCAAACTATTTACGCCATATCCCGGAAAAATAATTAAAAGCCCATCGTTTGACTTACTCGGTAAGTTATCAGCATTGAGTTGATATTCAAAAGTATCGTCTTCAGTGCTTCCTTTACTAATTAAAGTTAATGTTAACGTATTGCCACTTAGTAGATAATTATCAATATCCTTAGGTGAAATAACCCTAAAATCAAGACAATCTATTTCGCTGCTACAGTAATGGGTTTGTGCTCCAGATAAAGCGATAGAGCTCTCAAATTCTTTAGGGAGAACTTTCTCAGGAGGCTTAGTTATTTGATAAGCGATATTGTTGTGATTCAATGAAACCGGACACAAATTTAGGTGGTATTATTACCACTCAAACAGAGGTGTTCTATGACAAAACAACGTCGCTCTTTTTCTCAAGAGTTTAAACTTGATTCAGCAAAATTAGTCCTTGATGAAGGATACTCACTCCCAGAAGCTGCTCGCTCACTAGAAGTCGGTGAAACAGCTCTTCGTCGCTGGGTTAAGCAATTACAAGATGAGCGTGGTGGCACAACACCAAACTCTAAAGCGCTTACTCCTGAGCAGCTGAGAATTCAGGAGCTTGAAGCTAAAGTTAATCGGCTTGAAAGAGAAAAAACAATTTTAAAAAAGGCTACCGCTCTCTTAATGTCAGACGAGATGAACAATATTCGTTGATAGACCAATTAAGTGAGCATGAGTCTGTGGAAATGGTCTGTAGCGTATTTAATGTTCCGCATTCAAGTTATTATGATTTTAAGCAGCGTGTGACATCAATTAAACTTGAAGAGGTGCAACTTAGGTCAACGATTAATG